>NZ_JBFULJ010000030.1:0-23671 GCF_056400385.1 Priestia sp. P5_B4 | reverse complement strand
ATATATTAGTTTAAAAGAAAAAGGATACATGTAAAGCTATGCTTTTTAAAATCCTTGGGTTATAATAGTAGTCATGATTTTAAATGACAAGTTCTTTACAATCATTCGTTATTAATAGACAAAGTATGACTTTTTATCATACAATATTTGGCGTTGACATCTATGAAAAAAGTATAGAAAATAAAAAATGTTACTTATGAAATGAAGAAATTGAATTATGGAATTTTTACCTTTGCATTTTGGTAAGAGAAAGGAAGAGACACATGTTTGGAATCGGTACTAGAGACCTTGGAATAGATTTGGGTACTGCAAATACGCTCGTTTATGTAAAAGGAAAAGGAATTGTTGTGCGTGAGCCGTCTGTTGTGGCTTTGCAAACTGATACAAAACAAATCGTTGCGGTAGGTAACGATGCAAAAAATATGATTGGTCGTACACCTGGGAACGTAGTAGCCCTTCGTCCAATGAAAGATGGAGTTATTGCAGATTACGAAACAACTGCGACGATGATGAAATATTACATCAATCAAGCTCAAAAAACAAAAAGTTTGTTTGCGGGTAAGCCGTATGTAATGGTTTGTGTACCTTCTGGCATTACAGCTGTTGAGAAACGTGCCGTTATTGATGCGACTCGTCAGGCTGGCGCGCGTGATGCGTATACAATTGAAGAACCGTTTGCTGCAGCAATCGGCGCCAATCTACCGGTTTGGGAGCCAACGGGAAGTATGGTAGTAGATATTGGCGGAGGAACAACAGAAGTTGCGATTATTTCTTTAGGAGGAATCGTAACATGTCAGTCAATCCGTATCGCTGGGGACGAGATGGATGAAGCGATTATTCAATATATTCGCAAGAATTACAATTTAATGATCGGTGAGCGTACGTCAGAAGCATTAAAAGTAGAAGTCGGTTCTGCCGGAATTCCTGAAGGTATTGAAAACATGGAAATTCGCGGACGTGACTTACTAACAGGTCTACCGAAAACAATCGAAATTTCAGCAGAAGAAATTGCAGAAGCGCTAAAAGATACAGTGGCTTCTATTGTAGATTCAGTAAAAAGTACATTAGAAAAAACACCACCTGAACTTGCGGCAGATATTATGGATCGCGGTATTGTATTAACAGGCGGTGGCGCATTGCTACGTAATTTAGATAAAGTTATTAGTGAAGAAACAAATATGCCGGTTGTCATCGCAGAAGATCCGCTTGACTGTGTTGCAATTGGAACTGGTAAAGCGTTAGAACACATTGATTTATTTAAAAATCGTACAAGCGATTCATATCGCTAAATATTAAGAGGTGTAGATCGTGCCACAATTTTTCTTAAATAAACGTTTAGTTATTTTATTAGTCAGTATTATTGTATTAGTGGCATTGATTGGTTTTTCGTTAAATGGTCGTAAAAATGTAACGTGGCCTGAACAGTTTGTCAAAGATACGGTTGGTCTTGTTCAGGCTACCTTTAATGAACCCGCACAATTTGTAGCGGGTTTCTTTCAGAATGTAGGTGACTTAAAGCGTACATACGAAGAAAACGAGGTATTAAAAGCCCGTTTAGACGAACGCATGCAATTAGAAACGAAAGCCAACGCTTTGCAGCAAGAAAATAAAAAATTAAGAGCACAGCTCGACAAAAAAACGGATTTAAGTCAATACAACCCAATCGAAGCAACAGTTATTGCTCGTAATCCAGACCGTTGGCATGAGGTAATTGCCATTGATAAAGGGACGGTTCATAATGTGCAGGAAAATATGGCTGTTATGACTCCTGAAGGGCTGATTGGTAAAGTGAAGCATGCATCTAAGTTCACATCTACTGTACAGTTAATTAGTTCATCAGATCGTACAAACCGTGTATCTGCTAAAATTCAGGCTAAAAAAGAAGTGTTTGGTTTAATTGAAGGCTATGATGATAAAGAACAGGCGCTTGTTATGCGTCGTATTCCATTTGATGCTGATATTAAAGAAAAGCAAAAAGTAGTAACGTCTGGTTTAGGACAAGAAGACGGCATTTTCCCTAGCAATCTTCCAATTGGCGTTATCACAAAAATTGAGCCTGATGAATATGGATTAACGAAAAAAGCTTATATCAAACCTGCTGCTGACTTGTATGACTTAGATAACGTAGTTGTAGCTAAAAGAAGTGCCCCCGCTGCTGAAGACGATTTAGGGGCGGAGGAGGCTAACTGATGAAGCGGTTTGTCCTTCCTATTCTCGTGCTTGTCGTTTTTATGTTTGAAAGTATCTTTGTTAATTTTGTCGCCATGGCATCACCATGGCGAGACTGGATTCTATCGCCTCACTTTGTTGTAGTGGTACTGGCTTTTATGTCAGTGTATTATCACCCAAAGCAAGCGATGCTATATGGGGTAATCCTTGGATTCATGTATGATATTGCCTTTACGGATGTCTTAGGAGTATACGCGCTTGGATTGCCGGCCGTATGCTATATCGTATCAAAACTAATGAAGATTTTTCAGCAAAATACGCTTATCGTAATCTGCATGTCGCTATTAGCTGTAGCCATTATTGAGTTTTATGTATATGGAATTAATAGCATTATTAATATATCCGATATGACCATTGGTCGCTTCTTGCAAGAGCGATTTTACGCAACCATCATTTTAAATGCCATATTTGCACTCATTTTTGCATTTCCGCTTCAAAGATGTTTTCAATATTTTGCTAAATTTATCGATGAACGCTGATCGGAACATACATTACGCTTCTCGTTCATGATAGGATAAAAATGCTGATTGAAGAAACGAAAAAAAGGAATTGAGTAAGTCTCTGTCGAAATTATATATTCGTTGAGGTGAGCGTCTTGAATAAACAAAAGCAACAAAATGTGACAATTAAAGGAACAAAAGATGGATTAACGTTGCATCTCAATGATACATGTTCATTTGCAGAGCTTTTGACGGAACTTAAGACGAAGCTTTTGACAAATAAGCATGGCGATGCCGATCAGATCGTCACAGTGTATGTCAAAATCGGAAATCGTTATTTAACTACAGAGCAGGAAACCGAATTGAAGGCGCTCATAGAAGAAAATCAGTATTTAGTAGTTAAACAAATTGATAGTAACGTTATTTTAAAGCAAGATGCAGTCCGCGTAAGAGAAGAAAGTGAATTAGTATCTGTTACAAAGGTAGTTCGTTCAGGACAGGTTCTCCATGTAGAAGGCGATTTGCTTCTAGTCGGAGACGTAAATCCCGGAGGAACCGTTGTAGCTGGAGGAAATTTATTTGTATTAGGTGCTTTAAAAGGGATTGMTCATGCAGGATATCGCGGCAATAAAAACGCCGTTATTGCTGCATCGTTAATGAAACCTTCACAGCTACGCATTGCTGATATTATTACCCGATCAGAAGAAGAGCGCAGTGAGAAGGAAGAGAATATAATGGAATGTGCATACTTAGATGATAATGATCAAATGGTAATAGATCGCGTGCAAACTTTACCGCATCTAAGACCGAATTTGACCAGGGTAGAAAGGAGAATTTGACAGTGGGAGAGGCTATTGTTGTTACGTCTGGTAAAGGTGGAGTTGGAAAAACAACGACATCAGCCAATTTAGGTACTGCTCTAGCATTAGCTGGAAAGCGGGTGTGTCTAGTAGACACTGATATCGGCTTACGCAACTTGGATGTTGTAATGGGGCTTGAAAATCGTATTATTTATGATCTTGTAGACGTGGTAGAAGGTCGATGCCAACCGCAAAAAGCCTTGATTAAGGACAAGCGTTTTGAATGTTTGTACTTACTTCCTGCTGCTCAAACGAGTGACAAAACAGCTGTTCAACCAGAACAAATGCGAGAGTTAGTTCTTCAGTTAAAGCAAGACTATGACTATGTGGTTATTGATTGCCCAGCTGGTATTGAACAAGGCTATAAGAACGCCGTAGCTGGCGCTGATAAGGCACTCGTTGTGACAACACCGGAAGTTTCAGCTGTTCGTGATGCTGACCGTATTATTGGATTATTGGAGCAAGAGGATATCGAGTCTCCAAAACTGGTTATTAACCGAATCCGTAGTCATATGATGAAAAATGGAGACATGCTGGACGTGGAAGAAATTTCTCAGCTTCTAGCTGTTGATTTAATTGGAATCGTTGCTGACGATGAAAATGTTATTCGTGCTTCTAACAACGGTGAACCAATTGTCATGGACCCATCAAGCAAAGCATCAATTGCATATCGTAATATTGCAAGACGTATTCTAGGTGAAACGGTTCCTCTTCAATCGTTAGATGAAGAAGATAAGGGAATGTTTGCACGTATTAAACGATTCTTTGGTGTTCGTTCTTAAAAAGCTTCCGATAGAGGAAGCTTTTTTTATTTGTTTGATTTTGTAGAGTCAAGCTGTCATAAGCTCCACGGACAAGTCATATAGTTGATTATACGATAAGAACAAGGAGAATGATGAATCATGAATCGACGTGCTGATGAAATCCGTAAACGAATTGCTGAGCGTAAGCGAAAACAATTAAATACAACAAAGCGTCTTCCTCAAGAACCTCTTCATACGTCCTTAATGAGTGAAGAAGAAAAATATGGATCGATGGATTATTCTGCGGTTGAATACACACCATCAGCAAAGGAATATCACCCGTTATTTCGAAAAGAACGCTTTTTATTTAAAATTTTAGCTTCAGCCTGCTTAGTGTTAATTGTAGGGATTATGTTCAAGAACGCTTCTCCTACTTTTGAACATGCCAGAGTGGTGGTTCAACAAACAATGGATAAAGAATTTCAGTTTGCAGCTGTTTCCTCCTGGTACGAAGATAAGTTTGGGAAGCCGTTAACGCTATTGCCGAATAAACAGTCTAGCAAAACGGAGCAAAGTGTAAGCGGAGAATATGCTACTCCAGCTTCGGGGAAAGTAACGGAAACATTTGCTCAAAGTAAGCAAGGCGTGACGGTTCAAACAGGAGTGGATTCGGTTGTAGAAGCAATGAGTGAAGGTATCGTAAGGTATGTAGGGAAACGTGATGATACTGGGAATACCGTTATTATTCAACATGCCGATGGAACCGAAACTTGGTATGGACAGCTCAAAAAAATCAATGTTAGTATGTATGATTTTGTGAATAAAGGCAAAGAAGTAGGAATTGTGGAAAACAGTAAAAAAGGCGATGCTGGAACATTCTATTTTGCTATTAAAAAAGGCGATAAGTTTGTTGATCCTAGTCAGGTGATTCAATTTGAATAGTGCTTTTTCGTTATTGATGAAAATTCACATTCATCCATTGTTTTGGGGGATTTTCGTAATTGGTATCTTAACGGCTACGGTAAAGCAGCTTTTTTTGTTATTTATTATTGTAATTATTCATGAACTGGGCCACGCCGTAGCGGCTCAGTGTTTTTCTTGGCGGATTCGCAGAATTATGCTCTTACCTTTTGGGGGAGTAGCAGAAGTAGATGAACATGGGAATCGTCCATTTCGAGAAGAGTTTATTGTGATAATAAGTGGACCTCTTCAGCATCTCTGGATGTTTGGAGCTGCTTTCTTATTAATGAAAATAAATGTGTTGTCTTTGGAAACGTATGAGCAATTTATGTTTCAATGCACGGTGATTTTACTGTTTAATCTTTTGCCCATTTGGCCATTGGACGGAGGGAAGCTGCTTTTTTTAATTTGCAGTCGGTCTTTACCATTTTTAGAAGCGCATAAGCTTGCGCTCCGGTTATCAACGTTTTTTTTAGCTGTCGGTATTATTTATGCCGTCATTATGCATCCTTTTCAGCTGCACTTATGGATTGTTATTTCATTTTTAATTATATCCGGATATTTAGAATGGAAGAGCAGGCAATTTGTCTACATGCGCTTTTTGTTGGAGAGATATCATGGCAAAGAGCATCCAATTGGAGCTTTAAAAACACTAAGTGTATCAACCAGTGAGACGCTCCATCAAGTTCTGCAAAAATTTCAAAGAGGTTGTAAGCATATGATTATTGCTACATCTCAAACAGGCGAGCATGTACAAATTGATGAAAATGAACTTTTACACGCTTACTTTGTAGAAAAAAGAACAAATAGCCAACTAGACGAACTTGTAACAGTTTATTGATTTCTAGTAACATAGAATAGAATGAAAAAGTTCGGTGCACTGACCGAACTTTTTCCTATGAATTTAGATTAAAGTGAGGCAATGTATGTGAAGGCATGTATTATTAACGCGGCTACTTCTTCAAAACGTATAGCCGTGATAAACGATAAAGCACTAGAAAAAATCTATTTACAAGAACAAAGCGAGAATCAGATTATTGGTGATATATATTGGGGTAAAGTAGTAAAAGTACTACCGCATATGCAAGCAGCCTTTATCGATATCGGTTTATCAATGAACGGGTTTATTCATCGAAATGAACTTGTATCCTATCAGCAGTCAGAGAATCCTCACAAAGATCAGCAGCCGATGTCTGCTTTTATCCGTGAAGGAGAAAAAGTATTGGTTCAAGTTGTAAAAGAAGGCATTGGGACAAAAGGGCCCAAGCTGACGGGTATCATTGAATTTTCTTCTGATGAGCTTGTATATTTACCGCACGGAAACTATGTCGCTGTATCCAAAAAAATAGCTGAGCCAAAACGACAACAGTGGAAACAGCTTGGTGAGCGGTTAAAACAAGGGATGGAAGGCTTTTTATTTCGAACAGCGATTGCAGAAAAATCAGAAGCCGCGGTCCAACATAAAATAAAAGAGCTACAGAAAAAATACGAGCGCCTTGAACGACAGACACAGGGAATGAAAGCTCCTGCCCTAGTCAGCAAAGGACAAGATTTTCTCGAAACAAGAGTGGAAGCTGCACTTCAACAAGGAATTGATGGGATAGTAGTAGATGACTTCGACCTATATCAGCATCTTCAAACTACCTACCCTAACTCGTCAATAGAGTACTATAAAGGAAATGAAAATATTTTCTCTTTTTACGATGTGGAACGGCAAATAGAGAAGCTTTTAAAGCGAATCGTGTGGCTCAAAAGCGGAGGCTATATCGTTATTGACGAAACGGAAGCGATGACGGTCGTGGATGTGAACACGGGGAAGTTTTCAGGAAAAGATAATATTCGAAAGACAATGCTTCAAACAAATATGGAAGCTGCGTATGAACTGTCCAAACAGATGCAATTACGTCACTTAGGCGGCATGATCTTAATTGATTTTATAAATATGCCTCATAAAGAAGATCGGACAGAAGTAGAAAGATACATGAAAAAGCTATGTGAACAAGATGAAGTGCGGACGAATGTAGTTGGCTTTACAGAGCTTGGGATATTGCAATTAACGCGGAAGAAAGTGCGCAATAGTATTGGATCAACATTAACTATGCCTTGTGAAGTATGTGAAGGAACCGGTAAAATGATTGATTCCAAAACGGCTGCTTTTCAAATTGAACGTGTAATTTGGGAACATCGCGGCGCGGAAGAAGAGGCTATTTGGATTGAGGCGCGAAGTGATGTTATAAATGAAATGAAGGCTCAAGGATTTCTCAACGCTTTAGAGAAAATGGTAAAAAAAACCGTATATCTTACGCCAAGCAATGATTATACAAACGCATTTGTTTTGCGTCAATTGGGGTCGAATGAGCAGATCCAAAAAAGGGTCTCTGCTTCTATATAAAATTTTAGAAGAAAACATGAATTCCAATTGACACTAACCTTTGATTTGTAGTAAGATTTAATATGTTGGTTTGTAGCACCCGTGCTACAACCGCTCAGAACAGGTTTTAAGTTCACTTGAACACCTGTGATGGCGAGTCTTAGTTTTTAGAGGAGGTGCAGAGAATGTACGCAATTATTGAAACTGGTGGTAAGCAAATTAAAGTAGAGGCTGGTCAAGCAATCTACGTTGAAAAACTTGCTGGTGAACAAGGCGAAACAGTTACTTTTGACAAAGTATTATTTGTAGGTGGCGACAGCGTGAAAGTTGGTGTTCCTTTCGTAGAAGGTGCAACAGTTACGGCTAAAGTTGAAAAACAAGGTCGCGCTAAAAAGATCACTGTATTTAAATACAAAGCAAAGAAAAACTATCGTCGTAAGCAAGGTCACCGTCAACCTTACACAAAAGTTGTAATCGACGCTATCAACGCGTAATTATAACAAATGATTAAGGTGACGATTTCTCGTGATGCAAATAAGAAAGTTGACGGGTTCACGATGAGTGGACATGCTGACTTTTCCGAACACGGAAAAGATCTTGTTTGTGCGGGAGCATCTGCAGTTTCATTTGGGACAATTAATGCTATCTTTTCAATAAGTGGGGTTGAACCGCACTTAGAGCAAGGTGGAGATGGTGGGTATCTCAGTTGTGAGATTCCAAAAGATGTGGATTCGTTCACATTGGAACAGATTCAATTGCTATTAGAAGGTATGGTTGTTTCACTGAAAACGATCGAATTAGATTACAGTAATTATATAAAAATTAACGACAACTAAACAGGAGGTGGATGTCATGTTAGTAAGATTAGACCTTCAATTCTTCGCTTCTAAAAAAGGAGTAGGTAGTACTAAAAACGGTCGTGATTCAATCTCGAAACGTCTTGGTGCTAAACGTGCTGATGGCCAATTCGTATCTGGTGGTTCAATTTTATACCGTCAACGCGGTACTAAAATTTACCCAGGTGCAAACGTAGGTCGTGGTGGAGATGATACTTTATTCGCTCAAATCGACGGTATCGTTAAATTTGAACGTTTCGGTCGTGACCGTAAAAAAGTATCTGTATACCCTGTTGCTCAAGAAGCATAAGATACAAAAAGAAAACTCTAACCCAAGTAGGTTAGAGTTTTCTTTTTGTAGAATATTTCACCTATTACCCATTGGAATTTGTTATAATCGAACATATCTAAGAAGATTGATACGAGATGTTTGTCAGCGTTGTGAAATACTTATGCTCGAGTCAAAGTTAGGAGTGCTAAGATGGAAAAAGAATGGGATGTCGTAGAAGTATTAAGATACGCGCGGCATGATTGGTTAAATAAGCTGCAATTAATCAAAGGCAATCTAGCGTTGAATCGGCTTGATCGAGCGAATGAAATCATTGAAGAAATTGTAAATGAATCCAAACATGAATCCAAGTTAACAAACATCAATATGCGACTGTTTGCGGGCTTTGTTATGACCTATCATTGGAATAACCATGCTGTTCGCTTAGATGTGGAAGTGCTCGGAGAATTGAAGGATTTATCACAATACGATGAGTTCGTATACAACTGGTGTTGCTATTTGACAGAAGCACTCGAAAAATATGTTGATTATCATGCAGAAAACTATTTGAGTATTTCAGTATGCATTGAAGAACAGGGAATTCGTTTCTTTTTTGACTTTAGTGGAATACTAACAGATATACAGAAGCTACAAAACAAGCTACAATGTTATGAGTGCGCTCAAGGAGTTGCATTGGTTGAGCAGCATATGTCTGAAGATGAATTTAGCCTTATGCTCACAATAAGTTAACAGCGCTTTTGCTATTGCAGGAGCTAAGATATAGAACGGAGTGAAAAAGAAATGTTTGTAGATCAGGTCAAGGTATATGTAAAAGGTGGCGACGGAGGAAATGGAATGGTTGCCTTTCGTCGCGAAAAGTACGTACCAAAAGGAGGTCCTGCAGGTGGTGACGGTGGTCACGGTGCAGATGTCATCTTTGAAGTAGAAGAAGGATTGCGTACGCTGATGGATTTCCGCTATAAGCGTCACTTTAAAGCAAGCCGCGGTGAACATGGAATGTCAAAAGGACAGCACGGACGTAACGCTGAGCCGATGGTTGTAAARGTTCCACCAGGTACGGTTGTGTTAGATGAAGATACGAACGAAACGATTGCTGATTTAGTTGAGCACGGTCAGCGCGCAGTGATTGCTAAAGGTGGACGCGGAGGGCGTGGGAATACGCGTTTTGCTACACCTGCAAATCCAGCACCGGAGCTTTCAGAAAATGGAGAGCCAGGTAAAGAGAGAAATGTAATTCTTGAATTAAAAGTATTAGCCGATGTAGGATTAGTTGGTTTTCCAAGTGTTGGAAAGTCAACGTTATTATCCGTAACGTCTGCTGCAAAGCCAAAAATTGCTGAATATCATTTTACAACAATTAATCCGAATTTAGGAGTAGTTGAAACAGAAGATAATCGCAGTTTTGTGATGGCAGATTTACCAGGGCTAATCGAAGGTGCACATGAAGGTGTAGGATTAGGTCATCAGTTTTTACGTCACATTGAACGTACCCGCGTTATTGTCCATGTAATCGATATGTCAGGTTTAGAAGGCCGTGATCCATATGAAGATTACTTAACCATCAATGAAGAGCTGCGTCAATATAATATGCGTTTAACAGAACGTCCGCAAGTAGTGGTAGCAAATAAAATGGATATCCCGCAAGCTGAAGAGAATCTAGCTGCATTCAAAGAAAAAGTAGGAGACGAAGTGAAAGTCTTTCCAATTTCTGCAGCAACGCGTAATGGAATCCGCGAACTGTTATTTACAGTAGCTGATCTTGTAGAAACTACGCCGGAATTCCCAATGCAAGAAGAGGAAGATCTATCTATGCACCGCGTACTGTACAAGCATGAAAAGAAAGAAGTGGAATTTGTTATTACGCGTGATAGCGATGGCTCATACGTATTAAGCGGTGAAAAAATCGAAAAATTATTCAAGATGACTGACTTCTCACGTGAAGAATCCGTTCGTCGATTTGCGCGTCAGCTTCGAGGCATGGGCGTCGATGAAGCCCTTCGTGAACGAGGAGCAAAAGATGGCGATATTGTAAAGCTGTTTGAATATGAATTTGAATTTATTGACTAATTGTTGTTCATAGGATAAGGGGAGGGGCTTTACTTGCATAAGAGCGATAAGCAGTTTTATTTAGTTCGCGAAGATGTATTACCAGAAGCGATGAAAAAAACATTGGATGCGAAGCTGTTAATTGAACGGGGAAAAGCTGAATCGGTAGCAGATGCTGTACAAGCCGTAGACTTGAGTCGCAGTGCTTTTTATAAGTACCGCGACACGGTCTTTCCGTTTCAGACGGTTGTCAAACAGCGAATTATTTCATTATTTTTTCATATTGAAGATCGATCAGGAACTTTATCACATTTATTAAGCACCGTTGCATCATCAGGATGCAATGTGTTAACGATTCACCAAACCATCCCTTTACAAGGGCGTGCCAACGTAACTCTTTCATTAGATACAGCAAGCATGAATGTTGAATTAAATGAAATGCTGCGAAGACTGAAAAGCTTAGAGTTTGTAGATAAAGTGGACGTGCTTGGTTCAGGGGCATAATGGCAAACAGATATAGATAAGGAGAGGCATGATTGTGGGGAAAGTAGGATATTTAGGACCAAAGGCAACATTTACACATGTAGCCGTCCAAGGCGTATTTAAACAGCACGACCATATTCCATACAAAACAATTCCAGCATGCATTGATGCAGTGGATAACGGAGAAATTGAGTATGGAATTGTACCGTTAGAAAATGCACTTGAAGGATCTGTAAATTTAACACTTGATTATCTTATTCATGAACGTCGTCTGCCGATTGTTGGAGAAATTGTACTTCCAATTCGTCAGCATTTAATGGTTCATCCATCTCGTGCAGAACAGTGGAAAAACATTGAAACGATTTATTCTCATCCTCATGCAATTGCGCAGTGTCATAAATTTTTACACGGAGAATGTACGTCAACTGCAGTAGAAGAGATGACATCAACGGCGTTTGCTGCTAAGTATGTAAGCGAACACCCTGAGCTTAATATTGGAGCTATTGCGAATGGGTTAGCAGCCCATGAATATGGATTACATATTGCCTGCCCGAACATTCATGATTATGATCATAATACAACAAGGTTTGTTATTTTGCATAAAGATGGAGCGCAAGAGGTGCCATTTTTAGCTGGAAACGGGTGCAAGACCACGTTAATGATTACACTTCCATCTGATCAGGCAGGAGCACTTCATCAAGTGCTTTCAGCCTTCTCCTGGCGTAAGCTAAATCTGTCTAAAATAGAATCCCGTCCTATGAAAACAGGGCTTGGAAACTATTTCTTTATCGTTGATATTGAACAAAAAATGGATGAAGTATTAATCCCTGGGGCTATGGCTGAACTTGAGGCACTAGGCTGTAGCGTAGAGCTTTTAGGAAGCTATCCCCATACACTACTTGAAACAGAAATCCCGCTTTAAAGCGGGATTTTTTTGTTATAACACCTTTTTATTCATTCGAAACTAAATAGCCTTCCGCTTCAAGAGCTAAGCAGGCAGCATTCAGTTTTTCAATTGTATCTGCTTCAATCGTATGAAGGTGAATCCCATCTGTTAGCTGAGATAAATAAGTTGCGTTTGTTTCTTGAATTTTTTCTATAAACGTTTCTACTTCTTTTCGGGTTTGAATCATAACGGAAGCCGTTAATTCACCATACACAGGATGTTCAACTGTTACATCTTTTACGAGAACGCCGTGGTCAACAAGCAGGAGAAGCTCCTTTTCAGCATCTTCTGGCGTATGCTGACAGGCAATAATTCGCTGATGCACGGTAGTTTGAGATGAATTTTGAATGTAAATATATCCTTGGCTTGTTGCGATAATGGGCTCATTTTTAGCTTTAAGCAGCGAAATATCTTGTACAATGACTTGGCGGCTAACGTTCGTTCGTTTCGAAAGCTCACTGCCTGTCATTGGTTTATTCTCTGTTTGTAACCATTGTAGAATAAGTTCTCTTCTTTCTTCTCCAAGAATTTTCTTTTGAGTTCCTGGCACCTTTAATCCCTCCTTTTACACTGTCATAAATTCTTGCTGTAATAAATGAAAAACAGATATGAGTCGATCAATATGCTTAAACGTTGAATGTTGACTGAATGAAATACGTACAAAGTTCTTAGCATTCTCAGTCGATTTGCCAATCGCAAGCAGAGAAGCTAATGGTTCCTGCTGATTTACATGACAGGCACTTCCCGTAGATATAGCAATTCCGTGACGATTACATTGTAACATAACATATTGACCCTGTATGTTTGAAAACGTCAGTCCAATAATTCCAGGAAAATGAGAGTTCCCAAGGCCTTCTACTTCTATAAAAGGAGCAAGAGGCTCCAGGTTTTCCAGTAAGTACGATTTTAAGCGCTCATAATGGCTTCGGGCGGTCTTCATTTCTGCATATGCGCATTCAGCTGCTGCAGTAAAGGCAGCAATGCCCGCTGTATTTACAGTCCCAGGACGAAAGCCTTTTTCATGAGTTGCTTTATGGTAAATAGGCTTCCAAGAAGAACTTGAATTCATGTATACCATTCCTACACCTTTTGGTCCGTAAATTTTATGACTAGAGACTGAGATGCTATCAGCTTTCAGCTTTTTAACATCAATAGGAAGCTTACCAAAAGATTGAACACAATCACAGTGAAAGAGAATTTCTTTTTTAGATAAAAAATGGCCAATATCCTCAACTGGCTGAATTGTACCGAGCTCATGATTGATATGCTGAATGGCTACTAGCACAGTGTCAGGTCGAATCGTCTTCTTTAAGTCGTCTACAGACACAACTCCGCTTTGATCTACAGGTACGTAAGATAGGGAAAATCCTTCTTTTTCAAGCTGCTGCAACGTATAAAGGACTGAAGAATGTTCAAGCTTCGTTGTCACTATATGTTTTCTTACATCATTTTTTCCTTTTAAAAGAGAATGAATAGCTAAGTAATTAGCTTCTGTTCCCCCGCTTGTAAAAAAAAGATCATCCTCTCGACAATTTACTAACAGGCTTAATTTTTTTCTGCATAGCGTCAGTAAATTTTCTGCTTGTGTTCCAAGTGTGTGAAGACTGCTGGAGTTTCCATAATAGCTTGTTGCCGCTTCAGTATATACCTCAATTGCTTCTTGTCTCATTGGCGTTGTTGCTGCATAGTCCAGATAAATCATTTTCTCCCTCCGATAAAAAAACTTCTTGTCTTTCATTTAATAATATGTAAATATAGGTGTCAAGACACATGTAAATAAAGAGGTGTAAAATGTTAGAGACGGATGTTTTAATTATTGGAAGCGGATTAGCAGCGTTTTCTGCAGCTTATGAACTGTGTCGTCATAACAGAGTTGTAATGGTAACGAAAGGGAAACTTGACCGCAATAACTCAGTTCTTGCTCAAGGTGGAGTAGCAGCTGCTATTGGAAGCAGCGATCACTGGAGTGAACATCTCTATGATACGTTGGTTGCGGGCAATAAGCATTGCAATGAACAAGCGGTACGCACTTTAGTGGAAGAAGGTGCGGCTGTAGTAAATGAATTGATTCATAAAGGAATGAAGTTTGATAAAAATCCAGATGGTACGCTGCATTTTGGAAAAGAAGGAGCCCATCGTACGAATCGTATTCTGCATGCAGGTGGGGATGCAACGGGACAAGCGCTGTTCGCTTTTTTGAAAAAAGAAGTACTGCCATATATTACAGTCATTGAAAACGAAATGATTCAGCATTTAATAACTGTAGATGGAACGTGCAGAGGTGCTATCGGACAAGGTGAAAACAACAAAATTACTATATATCATGCTCGTCAAACGGTTATTGCTACCGGAGGAATCGGCGCTTTGTACAAGCATACATCTAACCAGCCGCTGGCGACAGGAGATGGGCTAGCGCTTGCGTACAGGGCTGGAGCAAAATTAGCGGACTTAGAATTTGTTCAGTTTCATCCAACGCTTTTGTATCAAAAGGAAGCGAAAGGTCTAGTATCCGAAGCGGTTCGAGGCGAAGGTGGCGTGCTGGTAAATGAATGGAATGAACGCATAATGGAAGGCATTCATCCCTTTAAGGATTTAGCACCGCGAGATGTTGTAGCAAGGACAATTTTTAATGAAATGAAAAAAGGAAGCTCTGTATTTTTAGACATTGAAAAAGTGGCTCATTTCCAACAAAAATTTCCTACGATTACGGCACTGTGTCGGAAGTATAAAATTCAACTGGACAAAAAACGAATACCTGTTACTCCCGGCGCACATTTTTTAATGGGTGGAATTGAAGTAGATGGTTACGGACAAACAAGCGTTGAAGGATTGTATGCCGTGGGGGAAGTTTCTTTTACGGGCGTTCATGGAGCAAATCGTCTAGCAAGCAATTCATTGTTAGAGTGTCTTGTATTTGGAAAACGGACAGGGCGTCATATTTTACATAAAGCGAGAACGATATCTTGTTATCCCCCCGTCCGTTACGTGTATAAAGGCATGCCTAAAATACTGCCTGCCAAAAAACAAATTCAGCATAAGATGATGGATTGTGTAGGCATCATTCGTCACGAAAACGAATTGGCTACTATTGTGCATGAATTCACAAATTATCTGGATGGAATACCTCTTGACCAAGAAGTTATATATTCGAGGGAAGCAGCGACCATCTGCAATATGCTAACTGCAGGTCTGCTTATTGCCGAGTCCTCTCTTGCAAGAAAAGAAAGTAGAGGAGGTCATTACCGAAGTGACTTTCCGCATGAAAACCAAGAATGGGAGCATAAGCGAATTATTAAGCAGTCTGCTGCTTCAACAAAACAATCATTGATTTTATAAGCAAGAAAATCTAAAAAGAAAGGTGAAGGTAGCACAATGAACACGTTGAAATTACAAAAACTATTGCAGTCTTTTTTTATAGAAGACATTGGAGATGGAGATATAACCTGTGAAGCTATTTTTTCTCCGTCTGACCAAGGGGAAGCTGTGTTCACGGCAAAGCAATCAGGTATTATCGCAGGTGTGGAATTGATTAAAGAAGGATTTCATTTAATAGACCCTGACGTGAAAGTGAATTTGGAGAAAAAAGATGGAGATGTTCTTAATCCTGGAGATAAAATAGCTACCGTTTCAGGACCCGTGCGATCTATTTTGACCGGTGAACGGGTAATCTTAAATTTACTTCAAAGAATGAGTGGCATTGCCACGATGACGCACAAAGCCGTAGCGCTGCTTGGCAGCTCACATACGCGTATATGTGACACGCGAAAAACAACGCCTGGTATGCGAATGTTAGAGAAGTATGCCGTTCGTGCTGGAGGAGGTTATAATCATCGTTTTGGATTGTACGATGGCGTCATGTTAAAAGATAACCATATTGCACATGCAGGATCTATTCTAGACGCTGTTGTGAAAGTAAGAGAGCAGGTTGGACATATGGTTAAGGTGGAAGTAGAAATTGAAAACAAAAGTCAGTTGCTAGAAGCAATAGAGGCAGGAGCAGATGTCATTATGTTCGATAACTGTTCTCCAGAAGTCATTAAAGATTGGATACCACTGGTTCCCGCTCATATTGTCACAGAAGCATCCGGTGGAATTACGCTTGGCACGCTCCATTCTTTTAGGGACAGCGGAGTGGACTATATTTCACTTGGAGCTTTAACGCATTCAGCAGGGGCTATCGATATCAGCTTGGACTTATTAACAGAAAGGGGAACAGGAAATCATGAGTTTATTACAAACGCTTCAGCAGCAAACGCTGCCCGCTAAATATATAGAGCTCACAGAAAATGAAATGAAAAGAAGAGTACTAGAAATCAAGAAAAAGCTCGGAAGCAAATTGTTTCTGCTCGGCCATCATTATCAAAAAGATGAAGTGTACGAATTTGCAGATGCGGTAGGAGACTCCTTACAGCTGGCTCAAATAGCAGCTGAAAATAGAGAAGCTAAGCATATTGTGTTTTGCGGCGTTCACTTCATGGCAGAAACAGCTGATATTTTAACAGCTGAAAATCAAAAAGTCATTTTGCCGGATATGCGAGCTGGCTGTTCAATGGCTGATATGGCTACTATTCAGCAAACAGAAAAGGCATGGCCTGTCTTACAGGATCTTTTCGGAGATACGATTATTCCGCTTACGTATGTGAATTCTACAGCTGCAATTAAATCTTTTGTGGGCGAACATGATGGGGCAACTGTAACATCTTCAAATGCAAAAAATATGGTGGAGTGGGCATTTTCTAAAAAAGAGCGCATTCTCTTTTTACCAGATCAGCATTTGGGCAGAAACACAGCTTATGATTTAGGTGTTGGACTAGATGAAATGGCCATTTGGAATCCTATTGAAGAAATGCTTGAATATGAAGGGGATATAAACAATATCAAGGTGATTCTGTGGAAAGGTCACTGTTCTGTGCACGAAAATTTTACGGTTGAAAATATTGATTATTTACGCGAGAAGCAGCCTGAGATGAATATTATTGTTCATCCGGAATGTTCTTATGAAGTGGTGCAAAAATCAGATTATGCAGGTTCTACAAAATATATTATTGATACAATTGAAAAAGCCCCTTCAGGCTCTAAATGGGCCATTGGCACGGAAATGAACTTAGTAAAACGGATTATCAACAGTCATCCGGATAAAGAAATTGTTTCGCTTAATCCCTATATGTGTCCTTGTTTGACGATGAACCGAATTGATTTGCCTCACTTGCTGTGGGCTTTAGAAAGCATCGAAGAAGGAACAGAAGTGAATCAAATCAAGGTGGATAAACATACAGCACAAGGGGCGATCAAAGCGCTAACGAATATGTTAGAACGAGCATAAAGATTTTTAAGACAATTAAAAAGAGAAGGTCTAAAAGAAGACTTATTGACATATTGTTTGTGTTGATAAGTCTTTTTTTCTTTATCATAAAAACTTGAACCAAACTGTGGGCAAAATGAATAAAAAAATGGTTCAAGGCATATCTTGTGATGAACAAACAGAACTTACTTTGATTTTGCACATATAGATGGCAGAGACTCTACTCGGGAGGGGAATGACGTTGAAAATCCATATCGTTCAAAAAGGGGATACCCTTTGGAAAATCGCTGAAAAGTATGGGGTTAATTTTGAAGAGTTAAAAAAAGCGAATTCTCAATTAAGCAATCCAGACATGATCATGCCTGGAATGAAAATTAAAGTGCCGACAAGCGGAGTGCCTGTTCAAAAAGAAGGAGCTCCTTCACCTGGTATAAAAGAAATGCCTAAAGTTCAACACCCTTATAGTGACCAATCCACAAAAGCTTATCCAGTAACGGAAATTGATGAAAGTCCGGATGAGAAAAAGTCAGCTAATCAGCCTGCTCAAACACCGTTTATGCAACCGATAAAAGAAGCACCAATCGCACAGCCAAAGAAAGAAGCACCGATTGCTCAACCGAAAAAGGAAGCGCCGATTGCGCAGCCAAAGAAAGAAGCGCCGGTCGCGCAGCCTAAAAAAGAAGCACCAATTGCGCAGCCTAAAAAAGAAATGCCAGTTGCGCCAAAGCTTCCTAAATTAAAGCCAATTGCACCTGAGATTGATATTAACAATTATTACACCGTTAATATGGMGATGCAGGCTCCAAAAAAAGAAGCACCAAAAGAACTGCCTAAGCATGAATCGCCAGAAAGTCCTGAGATGGAGAGTATAGAAATGCCTCCTCAAATGCCATGTTACCCAATCATGCCGATATCGCCTGTGATGCCAGGCTACGGATTTAATTATATGCCGTGTCATCCGCCAATGTATGCACCGCAGCCATATCCAATGCCAATGTATCAACAGGCTCCAATGTATCATCACGGTTATGAAAACGAATCGTTTGAAGAACATGCGATGGGCGCTCACATGGCACCGATGCCAATGTATCCAATGATGCCACACAGCTGCTATGGACCGGTACAATGTTCTCCTTGTCCGCCTCCATGGGGATATCAGCAGCCCGTTTATCCGGCCTATCATCAAGCACCGATGTATCCACAAGTACAAGGAGCTATGACAGGTGGCCATTATGAAAGTTCTTCCGATGGTTATGGAAACGCGCCTTACCATTATGGGCAGCAATATGCGCCACAGCAGCAAGGAGACTGCGGATGCGGTGAACCAAGACCTGACGAATATGCACCACAGCAGCCTTATCCACAGTACCAACAACAGGTACCTTATGGCTTTCAGGACCCAAGGGCACCCTATCCAGCCCCATATGGCATGATTGGTGTACCTCCGTATCCTGCGTTTGACCCAAATGCATTTAGTATTCCAGAATATGATGAGTACGACGAAGATGAAGATTGATTATTATACACGAGACGATTTTAATTTAAATCGTCTCTTTCTCTATTTGAAAAAAAGAGATATTCACGTTGAGACCTACCGTATGAAAAAGCCTCATGTCATCATAGCGGATACGAATAAAGGAAAAAAAGTAATAAAAGCATACAAAGACAAAAGTAAAATTGAACATGTTTATCATTTTTTATCTCAGATTCAACAAGGGTACGCTGTTAATTTCGAAGCTTACCCAGAAGGTGAACTTTATATAAAGGACCGTCATTTGTATTGGGCGATGATGCCTTTTGTTAAGCAAGTAAAAGAGGTAACGTATGAAAGTTTTCAGGATCGCGAAGAAGTATTACAAGCATTGATCCGCTATCATGGAGAAGTTCATAAAAAGAAAATAGCCGCGTATACCAAGCTTTCTGAGTATGATCTTATTTTAAAATGGAAAAAGCGGCTTTCCTCTTTTCGAGAAACCTCACATATATTTAGGGAATTTAATCAATTTCATGTATATAAAGACATTGTGACTTGGGGAGAAAAAGCTTTAGTCTTAATGGAACGTTTCAAAGATAGTGGGTTGAACTGTTCCATTATTCACGGTGACGTTGCTTCACATAATTTCTTGAAAACAAACCACTTGGGTATTGTTATGATTGATTTTGACTTATCGGCTAAAGCTCCTGCTCTTTATGACTATGTTCAGCTTGTGCAGCGCTTTTTGCCTTACGTCCAGTGGTCGATGAAAGAACTACTTCAACACTCGAAAATAAAAGAATTAAGCAAGCAGCGTTTTTTTCTTGCTTCTTTACTATTTCCATCGATGCTGATGAGAAACTGGAATATAAATGCCTCTGCTTTATCATGGGCAAATCGCCAAAGGTTAATGCAACAATCAGTCGAAGAATGGTCACAGCGTACACATTTTTATCGAGTGATTTACCAGCACTTACAAAACCTACATGACATGTAAAGAGTTTATAAACACTTCATCGAATAAGAAACGGCTCGTCTTTTAATCCTAATAGTAAGCTCAGAGTAAATAGAGCTTAAATTAGGGGGCGATTATGTTGAATAGGTATGTAGCAACTTCTTTAGCTTTTGCATGTATGATGGGACTTGGCGCTTGCAATAACAAAGACCAAGGTATGGAACAGCGCTATACAGATACGACACAGCCTGTTGGGTATCATACAAATGAAAAAGCGAATGAACATCGCGTAGATAATCCGAAAGGTCCAATGACTGAAGTTTTAGATGGGAATGGAACACCTAATTATCCGTTAAACGTAAGTGATGGACGTTTTGACAATCCGACAAACCCTTATGGAAACATCAATAATACAAATGATCGTACAAATGGCGTTGCTAATATGTATTATGGTGAAGATTATCCAAGAGACTTTACGGAAAAAGTGGCTGATCGGGCTGCAAGCGTTAAAGGTGTAGAAAATAGTCGCGCCGTTGTCCGTGGAGATCAGCTATTAGTTGCTGTGGATCCGGCCAAAGACATAAATAACGGCCGTTTAAAACAAAACGTGCTCGATAAAGTAAAGCCTATTGCAAAGGACTACAATGTTCAAGTAAAAGTAGATCATGATGTATTTATGAACGCTCGCTCTCTTGATGACGATATTCGAAATGGAAAAGACCGAAATACGATTCAAACTAATTTCAATGGTCTATTTGAATCAGTCGATGAGAATGTCAATCATAAACATCGTTAAATGAAGAAGCAGCTGTCTGTGAAGGACGGCTGTTTTTTTTTGATGAGAAGACATATAAAAAAGCTGCCATTGAAGCCAGGCAGCTATTCCTCGAACATGTAACTATTAATTTTTCTTGTTAGAAGCAGATTTGTTTGTTGTTTTGGATTCCGCTTCTTCCTTTTGAGCGTTAGTTTCATTTTGTTTGAGGCGACCTTCTCTTTTTTTCGTATCTGCTGGTGCCGTAGCGACACTCTTTGTATTTTTTACATTTTTTGCAGAAGAGCTTGTCTCATTAGCTTGTGTGTTTGGCTTCTCGTTGTTAGTTGTCTGACTATTTTCGTATTCAGCTTCCACGTCGCTTGCTAGAGCTGCAGAAACTTGAGCGTAAGTATGGTCTGTATAGTTCATCATATTTTCGTATACTTCAGGGCTCGCGAGTCCATCAGGTTCTACGCTTGCTTCTTCTTTTTTAATTGTTTCAGTCCATTCTTTTGTTTCTTGAATAAGTTTTTTTCCTATAATTACTTCTTCAACAATAACTGGTCTTTTGGTTATTTCCACTCGTTCTTCCATGATTGGAACACGAATAATTTCATCTTCTGTAAGTGGCCCCGCGTTATAGTCTCCATCAACTACAGGGCGACGTTCAATATAAAACTCTTCTCTCGTAACAGGAACGTGTACAGTTCTTTCTTCCTCTATTACTTTTTTGTGGAGTTTTACTTCACCCACTTGGACGCGTTCTTTTAAGACATCTAATTTTTCTTCACGTAGTTGGACGGCTCTATGCTCGTTGTGTTCCGTATAGGTTCCGTACGCTGGAGTTTGTTCAGAGCTTACGGCATCTATCAAGATTAGAATTTTACCAGCAGCTACATCTGTTTCGCACTTCACGGCTGAGAAGTCTGGTATGCCCATGCGGATTAATTTTGATTTCAAGCCGTTTCCTTGTTTGAGCCCCATGCCGCCTGTCATCATGGTGAAAAAGTTATCCATCATGACGCCAGCTAATGAACTTACGGCAGGTGAACCAGCTTCAATAATTACATTTGTATCGTGACCTATTTGAAATGTATTGCTTTTACTGTTAGAAATAACCATAATGTCTGTTTCTCGATAACCTTGACGCTTTAAATTATGGATAACATCTAAAGCTTCTTTCTCCGAAAAAAAAGTTCCGACTACACGTTTATTCATTCTCATTACTTCAGCTCCCTTTTTTATGAAAATAGATAATAGAAGTCCTTACAATTACTTCCACTATGTACATACCCTACGAAAATTTAATTAAAACGTTCAAGAGAAAATTTTACAAATAGTGTGCAAATGTAACAAATACGCCATGTTTTCTTAACATAATATCGTAAAAGGGATTTGCTTCATAAAATAAGAGGATAAAAGAAAATAAGTAGGTCAAACTATTAGTGTAGATTTTCACAAAACCTTTTTAGATAATACTAAAAAGAGTATGATTAACGTGTGAGGTGAAGGTGAGTGAAGAAAGTCATTCATCAAGCAGCTTTTTTAATGCTAGTAAGTATTGTGCTTTGTATAATGCCATACCGTGCAGATGCGAATGAAAAGGAGCCGATGACATTATTTCTTGAGCGCGTGTATGTGGATGGAGTTGTAAGTCAAGAGATGATCAAAAGCCCTTCTATGACGAAAAAACAATTAATGAAAAAATATAAAAATTGGCGACTGCTTAAAGAAACGGATCAAGAGCTAGTTTTTAGAACAAGCATAGACGATATTTCACCTATTTTAAAAGAGAACGGTTATGTAGGGCTTTCTGTTAACGGTATTCTCTCAGCATTTGAAGGCAAACCAGCTTCGTCGCAGCATATTATACAATCGTTTTTTCAAATTGACATCAAAAGGCTTGAGAGCTATCAGCATGAACAATTAAAGAAAGGTATTCGCGTTCAATCAAAAGATGAATATCTTTCCCTCATTAATTTCTATAAAATCTATCAGCTCCAGCAGCGGCCGCTTTCAATCAAGCAGCCGTTTTTTAGTATGGTAAAATAATTATTGAATGCAACATTCTAAATTGCTTCTATTTGCTTTTGGCGATATGTTAAAATGGTATTCAGCAGTCTAGTATTGTATATATTTTAAAAGGTCATTCATCAATAAAAGTGTGCGGTTCTATTTTTTATAGCTATTGTAAAAATAGGTTGGCAAAGATGAAAAGAGGCAAACGTTCTCTTGAACGTCTTTTTAAAAAGCAGCTTTAAAGGAAAATAGAGAACGATGCGGGCAGGATTCTTCGTAGGCAAAGTGGAAGGTCACTGCCCGCGCGTACGTGATTAAGGAGAGAGCTTATTGTTTGATTATATCAAAGGTACTGTTACATATATAAATCCTGAGTATGTAGTAATCGAAAACAATGGGATAGGCTATCAAGTCTTTACGCCGAATCCATATGTATTTTCAATTGATGAACAACCAAAGACGGTTTACACCTATCAATATGTAAGAGAAGACGTAATTGCACTTTACGGGTTTGCTTCCCGAGAACAAAAGGATTTATTTATGAAGTTAATTAGCGTGTCAGGAATTGGCCCAAAAGGCGGTTTAGCTATTTTAGCGTCAGGTAATCCAGCGCAGGTTGTCCAAGCTGTGGAAGAGGAAGATGAGAAGTTTTTAGTTAAATTTCCAGGAGTAGGTAAAAAAACAGCTCGACAGATGATTCTAGATTTAAAAGGAAAGCTGCATGATATTGTACCAGATGCCGTTCCTTCTTTATTCGCAGATTTGGACGCACAAGAAGTCAAATCTCAAAGTTCAGAAGCACTGGATGAAGCGATTGAAGCACTTAAAGTATTAGGTTATGCAGAAAGAGAAATCAAAAAAATTGTTCCGGCTTTAATGAAGGAAACGATGACAACGGATCAGTATATTAAAGAAGCGTTAAAGCGATTATTGAAACAATGAGTAAGGGAGGAGTAAAATG
>NZ_JBFULJ010000029.1:0-24402 GCF_056400385.1 Priestia sp. P5_B4 | reverse complement strand
ATCGTCCCTGGGCCAGAGTGAGAACCTATGGCTGCACCAATAATATTAATAATAAAATGTTTGGTTCCAAAACGTTCTTGAATCATCTMTTTCAGCTGAAGAGCTGTTTCTAAATCATCTCCATGGCTAATTCCAATGGTTTGAGAAGAGAGGTTTTTTCCTCGCTCTTCCATTACATCAAGCATGCGCTTAAATACTTTTTTACGGCCGCGGATTTTTTCGATTGGAATCAATTTTCCATCTTCCACATGAAGCAGCGGCTTAATATTAAGCAGACCTCCTACAAAAGCAGAAGCTTTGCTCACGCGTCCTCCTTGAGCAAGAAAATCTAAGTCATTGACCGTAAAAATATGTTCCATATGCAGCGCGTATTGCTTTATTTTTTCTGTCATCTCTACTAGTGAGAGGTTTTGTTGTAGTAATTGTGCTGCATAATAAGTAACTACTCCCTGGCCAAGAGATGCACATTTCGTATCGATTATCTCTAATTGAAAATCGGGATACTTTTCTAGGAGTTCTTCTCGAATCATCATTGCTGTTTGATATGTACCGGATAATTCTGAAGAAAAAGCTAAATAAACGCACGAATCACCTGATTTAGCTATGTTTTCAAAGACTTCATACATAGTAGTTGGAGCCGCTTGAGATGTTTTTGGCATCTTGCCTTTACGGATGGCTTCGTAGACAGAAGCTGGCTCAATCGTTTGTAGATCTAAAAATTCTTGATTATCCAGGCTTACGCGAAGTGGTAAAAAGCCAACGTTATTTTCTTGAAAAAAGGATAAAGGCAAATCGCTTGCACTATCGGTTAAAAGTTTAATTGACATAAATGTCACCTTCCTAATTGCATTTATAAAATATTAAATGAATTTGATGTATAAACATTGAGAAGCGTTATATACGACATAGTATTAGTGTATAAGCACTTTGAGGAAAATACAATTTTTGAATAAGTTTTTTTAATTCTGCCAAATCGTACATACTATATGTACTAACTATTTTAAAGATGCTGACTTTATTCATTTTATAAATGGGTATAGGAGAGTAAGAAGTTTTAAAAAGCGGAGGTCGGTCATTTGAATATGTGGCTTGAAACAAAAAAAGCGATAGTCGTCTTGGTAGGAGCATTATTGAATGCGCTTGCGCTCAACTTGTTTTTGATACCTGCTAATGTATATTCGAGCGGCTTTACAGGAGTAGCGCAGCTTGTTTCGAGTATCGTGACAGATTACACCCCTTTTACTATTTCCACTGGAGTGCTGCTGTTGTTGTTAAATATTCCTGTAACTATTTTAGGGTGGAAAAAAGTTGGGAAGTCATTTACTGTTTACAGCTTTATCAGCGTTGCTGCAACAACTTTGTTTCTTGGAATTATTCCTATTCAAGCACTTTCTAAAGACATCATCCTTAACGCAGTTTTTGGAGGCGTTATTTTAGCGGTAGGGGTAGGAATTACGTTGAAATTTGGAGCTTCAACTGGTGGGCTCGATATTATTGCCCTGATTTTATCTCGAGTAAAGGACCGACCAATTGGCACTTATATGTTCATATTAAACGCAATTATTATCGTGCTAGCAGGTCTTTTATATGGTGCTGAGAAGTCACTCTATACGCTTGTGACGCTTTATACAACTACTCGCGTCATTGATGTTATTCATACGCGTCATGTCAAACTCACAGCAATGATCGTAACGAAAAAAGGAGTGGAGCTAAGAAAGGCGATTCACGCCAAACTTGTGCGAGGGATTACGGCGGTACCGGCTAAAGGCGGCTTTACAAACGAAGATAAAGAAATGCTGATGATTGTTTTGACTAGATACGAATTATTTGACTTGGAGCGAGTGATTAAAGAGGTAGATCCTAAAGCATTTACCAATATCGTTCAGACAACGGGAATCTTTGGTTTGTTTCGCAAGGATTAAAAAAGGTCCAGGTATTCATTACCTGGACCCTTTGTATTAATGTGTGCCTTTTAAGTCATTAGAAAGCTCTTGAAGCTGAGCTTGTTCTTCAGGAGAAGCATTTTGCTGCGCATGAGACAGCATATCAGCTGCAATGTTTTCATCAGAAGCTGCAGACGTATGAGCCTGAGACGTTTGATGATTTTGACCAGCAGCTCCCAATGTATTCTGAAGCTGCTGAAGCTGAGCTTGTTCTTCAGGAGAAGCGCTTTGCTGTGCATGAGACAGCATATCAGCTGCTACGTTTTCACTAGACGTGTGAGCTTCACCATGAGCGTGAGACTGCCCGCCCTCTAAAGTGCTTTGAAGCTGTTCAAGCTGGCTCTTTTCTTCAGGAGAAGCATTTTGCTGTGCATGAGATAATATATCAGCTGCCACGCTTTCACTGGACGTGTGAGCTTTACCGTGAGCGTGAGACTGCCCGCCTTCTAAAGTGTTTTGAAGCTGTTCAAGCTGTGCCTTCTCTTCGGAAGAAGCATTCTGAACGATATGAGACAGCGTATCAGACGTAATGTCTGCGCTTTTCTCTTGTGAATGTGATTCTCCATCTGTATCATACGCTTGATGCAATGAGTTTTGGAATTGCTTCAGCTGCTCTTGCTCCTCAGGAGAAGCGTTAGAAGCAATACTATTTAATACGCCTTCTGAAATATCAAGCTCACCATTGCTGTGCTTTTGACGGTGAAGCTGATCTTCTGAATGGCCGGATACTGCATTTCGAATCGCATCTTTTACTTGACCAAAAAGTGAATTTTTCATAAGTTACTGTCCTCCATGAGGAGTTTGGCGCTGCTGAGCTTGAAATGCTTCTGCCTCTGCCATAGTCATATGATAAGGAATTCGTTCATCATGTTTTTGAACTGCGTCTGCACCTTGTTTCACAAAACGTTTTGATCGATTGCCTCTGCCCATCATAAATTCCTCCTCGTAATATAAATAAAACCGACACCTTAAGAAGTGTCGGTTATAGTGTGTGCTAAATAAAAAAAATGATAGCGATAAAAATTTACCTTGCTTTTCAAAAAAAGCTAAGTTATAAATTTAACGTTTTTTCCAAATAATAAGCAATACCATCATTTTCATTCGATTTTGTTACTTCACGCGCTAGCAGTTTTAATTCGTTAATGCCATTTTCCATAGCGATACCGTGTCCTGCAAATTTAATCATTTCAAAATCATTGTCTTCATCTCCAAACGCAATAATTCGTTCGCGTGGAATTTGATAATGATTAGCTACGCGCTCAAGACCTACAGCTTTATTAAGTCCTTTTTTTACAATTTCAACGACATGCCAAGGTGCTCCCCAGCGTCTATGTTCTAGTACTTCTGCATGAACATCTGAAAGGTGAGAGCGTATATCTTGTACATGTTCTTCATCTGCGTGAATTAAAATAGACGTTGGATCGTGCTGCAGCGTATGACGCAAATCACCCGTTTGTAATTTAGGATCCCCTAGGCTAAGTACATCCATTAATTTTCGATCTTCAAAATGAAGATACACATCATCTTGTACTTCTGCCATGATATTGTTGATGCGATAGTCTTGCATAGCTGTCACAATATCATGGACAGTGCGGCGGTTTAAAGGTTCGTGATGCGTGCCGAAATCAGGCTGAAGGGGGTGATGGACAAGCGCTCCGTTAAAGTTTACGATAGGCGTGGATAAATCTAATTCGCTGTAATACATAGCACTGGAACGATAAGGTCTACCAGTTGCAATCATTACAATATGTCCTTCTTGTTTTGCTTTTTCTAATACCCGTTTCGTTGTAGGTGAAATGGTTTTTTCATTCGTTAACAATGTTCCATCCAGATCTAAGGCGATTAAGTGTTGATCGTTTCTCATATAGGGCTCCTTTTAAATTGAAGTAGTTATACGATTATATTGAATTCTACTAATACTCATGCTTGTATTCCCATATTTTACACAATTTTTCCTTAGGAGCAAAGCAGAACGATTGACATGCAAAAGCTGTCTTGTTACGGTGTAAGACATAGTTATTGATTGCTTACGATAAATTGTTTAAGGGTATATTTAATACGTGAAGATAATTACGGAAGTAAAAGAAAGGAGAATGAATATGGATAAACAGTTAGAAGATAAAATCATGGAATCACTAGAGGAAGTAATTGATCCAGAGCTTGGCGTTGATATCGTAAATTTAGGCTTAGTGTACGGTGTAGAAATGGAAGAAAACAACACTGTTATCGTGACGATGACGTTAACTTCTATCGGCTGCCCGCTGGCTGGTGTGATTGGCGAACAAGTGAAAAAACAATTAATTTCGCTTGAAGAAGTAGAAAATGTAGAAGTGAATATCACATTTAATCCGCCATGGGATAAAGATCGCATGACGCGCTACGCTAAAATTGCATTAGGTGTTCAATAAGAAAAAAGCCATCAACGATGGCTTTTTTTCTTATTCAATTCTGCACAATTCCACAGGGCAGTCCTCACAGTCTATTTCTTTCTTTAAAAAAGAAAGCTTATGAATGATGATTTTTCCATCTGCCATTGAAATCACTTCGTTTT
Organism: Priestia sp. P5_B4; assembly: GCF_056400385.1. Taxonomy (NCBI): domain Bacteria; kingdom Bacillati; phylum Bacillota; class Bacilli; order Caryophanales; family Bacillaceae; genus Priestia; species Priestia sp. P5_B4. Next base: position 19,908 of record NZ_JBFULJ010000029.1, on the reverse strand, counting down.
TTCGCAACTCAGCGAGCATGCGATTGACTACTTCTCGAGATGTCCCGCATAGATTGGCGATTTCTTGATTGGTTAACGTTACGTTTAATAAAATACCATTTGGCTTCATTACTCCAAAGCTATTAGACATGCGGATCAGAGTAGAATAAAGAGCACCTTTTTTTCCATTTAGAATTAAGTCTCTAAATTTTGTCTGCATTCGCTTAATTTGTAGTCCCATCCACTTCATGTACTCCATAGAAAGAGCAGGGTATTGTGCTAGTTCGTTTTCTAACACCCGTTTTTGAATACTGATTGCCATACAAGGTTCAATAGCTTTTGCTTGAAGCATATGGGGAGTAGATCCGCAAAACAGCATGACTTCCCCGATTAAGTCTCCGGAACTCGCCAGCTGAAGCGTCAGCTCGCGTCCTTCCGGCGTCACTTTACTTACTTGCACGGCCCCGGACGTAATAAAAAATAAATGAGTTGAAGGTGAACCTTCTTGAAAGAGAAAGTCACCTTTTTTAAACGAAAGTTTATGATCAAAGTTCATAAAAAATTGCTGCAGCTCATTTGAAAAAGAATCCGTTGTGATGTTCATCATGTTATCACCTTTTAATTAAAATTTTTGCGACTGCTACTTAATTAATCTATTAAGTTAGAACAGTCTGTATATGCTGTACGTCCACTGGCCGTATAAAAAATAGCATACGGATGATTTTTATCGATATTCTTATTATACACAAAAACAACCAGTGTTTTCCAAAAATATCTGTGAACAATTTCTAAACAAAAATAGAAATTTAGTTATAAAAATAAAAACTWATGAATAAATAAAAATTTTTAAAAATATAGAATAAAGTGTTGGATTTTTTAAATATTCATTTGATTTTATTTTTATACGGTATTATAATGATAAATAATTCAAATAGACACGTGGAAAAAGGAGTTTTAAAATGAAAGAATACAAGGTAGGAATTGTTGGAGCAACAGGGTATGGAGGAGTAGAACTGATTCGTTTGTTAGCGAATCACCCACATTTTCATGTTTATGCAGTTTATTCATCCTCTCAGGATGGGATGGAACTAGCAGAAGTTTATCCTCACCTTTCTAATACTGTATATACGCTGCAAGATATAAACCCTAAGAAGATGGCTGGAGAATTAGATTTAGTATTTACAGCAACTCCGTCCGGTGTTTCTAGCAAACTTGTACCTCAATTAATAGAAGAAGGAATAAAAGTGGTAGATCTATCTGGAGATTTTAGATTAAAAACAGAAGCGCTTTATGAAAAATGGTACAAAAAGCCTGCTGCAGCTGAAGCATTTTTACAGCAGTCTGTATATGGATTATCAGAATGGTTTGCAGACGAAGTCGAAAGCAGTACGTTCGTTGCGAACCCGGGTTGTTATCCAACAGCTACACTGCTTGGGCTAGCTCCCCTCGTTAGTAAACAAATGGTAAAATCAAACTCTATTATCATTGATGCAAAGTCCGGGATCTCAGGAGCAGGACGCGGTCTTTCGCAAATGGCTCATTATGCTGAAATCAATGAAAATATGAAAATATACAAAGTTAATCAACATCAGCATATCCCAGAAATCGAATCTATTTTAGAAAAGTGGGATGAAGAAATTGGCCACGTCACGTTCAATACGCACTTAGTTCCAATGACGCGAGGGATTATGAGTACAATATACGCTGAACTTTCTAAAGAAAGCTCAGTACAAGAGCTTCATCAGCTATATGTAGATACATATCAAAACTCCCCGTTCGTTCGCGTTCGAAAAGCTGGTGAATTTCCGTCTACTAAAGAAGTAAGTGCATCAAATTATTGCGATATCGGTGTTGCATTTGACGAACGAACAAAGCGTGTCACGATTGTTTCTGTCATTGATAACTTAGTTAAAGGGGCAGCCGGTCAGGCCATTCAAAATGCCAATATCATGATGGGGTTTGAACAGCAAGCGGGTATCGGGCTACTGCCTGTCTTCCCATAAAGACACAGCATCACTAATCACGATAAAAGCAGGAGGGAACGTATAGTGATTACGGTTAAACAAACGAAAGAAAAGATAAAGAAAATAGAGAACGGTACAATTGTAACGCCGCTAGGGTTTTCAGCAGATGGCGTTCACGCTGGTTTACGTTATGCTAAAAAAGATTTAGGAGTTATTGTAAGCGACGTGCCAGCTAATTGCGCAGCTGTTTACACGCTTAATGCCTTTCAAGCAGCGCCTTTAGCTGTTACAAAAGAAAGTGTAGCGGTGGAGCAGAAGCTGCAAGCGATCGTTGTGAACAGCGCATGTGCAAATGCATGTACTGGAGAACAAGGRTTAAAAGATGCATACCAAATGCGAAATACATGTGCAGAAAAGCTTAATATCCTACCTCATCATGTAGCGGTAGCTTCTACAGGCGTAATTGGAGAGCTTCTAGATATGAAAAAAATTGTTAAAGGTATTGGGTTATTAAGTCCTTCATCGAACAAAGAAAAAGCAGAAGAATTTCAAACGGCTATTTTAACAACAGATACAGTGATGAAGTCAGCTTGCTATGAAACAAAAATTGACGGCAAAGTAGTTACCATTGGAGGCACAGCGAAAGGATCAGGCATGATTCACCCAAATATGGCTACGATGCTTAGCTTTATCACAACAGATGCTAAGGTTGAAGCTTCAGTGCTACAAGATGCGCTAAGTTCTATTACAAATAAAAGCTTTAATCAAATTACAGTGGATGGTGATACGTCCACCAACGATATGGTTGTTGTTTTAGCAAATGGAAAAGCTGATCACCAGTCGCTTACACCAGATCATCCTGAATGGAATTCGTTTTATGAAGCACTGTGCTTGACGTGTGAAGATTTAGCCAAACAAATTGCACGCGACGGTGAAGGAGCAACAAAACTAATTGAAGTAAACGTATCTGGTGCTCATACAAACGAAGAAGCAAATGTGATTGCTAAACAAATTGTGGGCTCGAACCTAGTGAAAACGGCCATGTATGGAGCCGATGCTAATTGGGGACGAATTATTTGTTCAGTTGGATACAGCGGAGTAGCGCTTAATCCAGAAACAGTGAATGTTTCGTTAGGCAATATCCAGATGTTAGAAAACAGTCAGCCTGTTTCATTTAGTGAAGAAGAAGCAAAGGCTTATTTAGAAAATGATACGGTCGAAGTCTATGTGGACTTACAGCAGGGAAGTGGGATCGGCAAAGCGTGGGGCTGCGATTTGACTTACGATTATGTCAAAATCAATGCCAGTTATCGAACGTAAGGAGAGAGTGAAATGAGCAATGAAAAAATCGTCGTTGTAAAATGCGGAGGCAGCATTGTCAATCAGTTAACAAACGCTTTTTTTGAAAGCATTCAGCAGTTAAAAGCAAATGGATATCAGATCATTGTTGTGCACGGAGGCGGACCTGATATTCAAGATACGCTTACCAAACTTCACATTGAAACGGAATTTGTAGATGGGCTTCGAAAAACGTCCAAAGAAGCATTAGAAGTTGTGACGATGGTATTAGCAGGCAAGGTTAATAAGCAGCTTGTAAAAGATCTACAAAAAGCGAACTTAAAAGCGGTAGGACTATCAGGAATTGATGGATTATTGCTTAAAGCAGAGGCAATTGATGTGGAACGTCTAGGTTACGTTGGAGAAGTAAAAGGCGTAAACGATACATTATTAAAACAACTAACTGACAGTAAGTATATTCCAGTTGTTTCTTCCATTGGAGCAGATGAAGAAGGTAATAGCTATAATATTAATGCTGACGTGGCAGCCGGAGCCGTTGCACAAGCAGTAAATGCTGAAAAGCTGATGTTTGTAACGGATGTAAAAGGTGTGTTAAAGGATGGAGCATTGCTTCCTGAGCTTACAAAGTCAGAGATTGATGCACTTATTGAAGAAAAAGTAATTTACGGCGGAATGATTCCGAAAGTAACATCAGCGGTAAATGCGTTATCTCCTTTGCTTGAAGAAGTTCATATTATTAGCGGAACTGATGGATTTTTAGATAAGGAAGGGAAGCTGATTGGTACAGCAATTAAATATAGTGGAAAAGGTGGGGAAGATAGCGATGAGTTCATTGTTTCCAACATATCAACGGTTTGATATCCATGTGGAAGAGGCGCAAGGAACAAAATTAATAGATAACAAAGGAAATGAGTATTTAGATTTTATTTCAGGTATCGCTGTTTGTAACGTAGGTCATCGTCATCCTGATGTTCAAAAAGCGGTCGAAGAGCAGTTAAATAAAGTGTGGCACGTGTCAAATTTATTTCATCAATCGATTCAAGAAGACGTAGCAGGTAAGCTTGTGGAACACTCAAACGGTGATGCAGTATTTTTCTGTAACAGCGGTGCAGAAGCCAACGAAGCGGCGATTAAATTAGCGCGCAAGTACACACAAAAACACAAAATTATTACGTTTACAAAATCATTTCATGGACGTACATTTGCTACAATGACAGCTACAGGGCAGGCAAAAATTCATGATGGCTTCGGTCCTCTTGTTAATGAGTTTGTTTACGTGCCATACAATGATGAAGAAGCATTAAAACAAGAAATGGACGACAGCGTAGCAGCCATTATGGTTGAAGTCATTCAAGGAGAAGGCGGAGTGGTTCCAGGAACCGAAGCATTTTTATTAACCATTCAAGAGCTGTGTAAAAAGCACGAAGCACTGTTTATAGTCGATGAAGTGCAAACTGGAATCGGCAGAACAGGAAAACCATTTGCTTATCAGCATTTTAACGTTTCACCAGATATTATTACAGCAGCTAAAGGATTAGGAAGCGGAATGCCGGTTGGTGCGATGATTGGAAAAGGATATCTCAAAGAAGCATTTGGACCTGGTACTCACGGAACAACCTTTGGAGGAAACCCAATTGCACTAGCTTCAGCCAAAGCAACCTTAAACATTATTTTTAATGAAGCATTTTTGGCAGAGGTTACAGAAAAAAGTCTTTATTTTACCAATGCTTTGAAAAATAGCTTAGCAGCTTATTCATTTGTAACCGATGTTCGCGGAAAAGGTTTTATGATTGGAATTGAATGCGGGGAACATCAGTCAGCATTGCTTGCAGCTATGCGTGAAAAAGGATTGCTAGCACTGGGAGCAGGACCGCATGTAGTACGATTGCTGCCGCCTTTAACTGTAACAAAAAAAGAGTTGGACCAAGCTATTCATATCATTGAAGAAGCGTTTAGCMAAACAAAAATTACTTCATAATACAAATTTTTTTGAATATGTTTGTATAAAAATTCTGTTTTATAAATAATTATTCGAAGAGGGATGCACAATGAACGGATATTTACACTTAGCAAACGGCGATTCGTTCGCCGGACACATTGAACATACAGCAACGCACCAGGCAGAAGGAGAAATTGTTTTCTTTACTGGAATGACTGGTTATCAAGAAGTTGTGACTGATCCATCTTACAAAGATCAAATTATCGTCTTTACGTACCCTTTGATTGGGAACTATGGTATCAATGAAAAAGATTATGAAAGCAAAAAGCCTCACGTAGCAGGCGTTGTCGTATACGAATGTTCAGATGAAGGGTTCCATTACGAAGCGATGTACAGCTTTAAACAATATTTAAAGAAATGGAACATTCCGCTTATTACACATGTGGATACGAGAGCGGTCGTAAAACGAATTCGAAAAGAAGGTACGATGCAATCTGCCTTTTCGACATCTGCTGAATCGCCAGCATTTACTGCTGAATGCGATGGATATGTAGTAAAAGAAGTATCAACAAAAGAGCCTGTTACTTACGGAAACGGTGAAAAACACGTTGTATTAATGGACTTTGGGTATAAAAAATCAATTTTACAAGAGCTGTTAAATCGAGAGTGCAAAGTAACAGTTGTTCCTTATTCTACAAGCTCTTCAAAAGTAAAAGAGCTGCAGCCGGATGGCATTGTCTTATCAAACGGACCTGGAGATCCAACTCAAGTGAGCAGTCAGCTGGATGAATTAAAAGAAATTATTTCATCGTATCCAACTTTGGGAATTTGCTTTGGACATCAGTTAATTGGGCTCGCTTTTGGGGCGCAAACCAAAAAGCTGACGTTCGGTCACCGAGGAGCTAATCAGCCTGTAATTGATTTAACGACTAACAAAGTGTGTATGACTTCTCAAAATCACAGCTATGTCGTAGACGAACAGACGATTACGTCTACGCCATTAAACGTTCGATTTAAAAATGTGAATGACGGATCGGTTGAAGGTTTAATGCATAAAGACCTTCCTGTTATGTCGGTTCAATATCATCCAGAAGCACACCCTGGACCAAGTGACAGCACGTATATCTTTGATGAATTTATGACGAAAGTACAGCAAGTAGGGAGCGGAAAAGTATATGCCTAAAGACCAAACGTTAAAAAAGATTTTAGTAATCGGATCAGGACCAATCGTAATCGGGCAAGCAGCAGAATTTGATTATTCAGGAACTCAGGCATGCTTGTCATTAAAAGAAGAAGGTTATGAAGTTATCTTAATCAATAATAATCCAGCTACAATTATGACGGACACTCACGTAGCAGATCGAATCTATTTTGAACCATTAACAGTAGACTGCGTAGAGAAAATTATTGCAAAAGAAAAGCCCGATGGTTTGTTAGCCACATTAGGCGGACAGACGGGTTTAAACTTAGCCCTTGAGCTTCATGAACAAAACATTTTGCCAAAATATGATGTGAAATTTTTAGGAACGCCGATTGAATCAATTAAAAAAGGTGAAAGCCGTGAAGAGTTCCGCGCATTGATGAATGAACTGAATGAACCGGTGCCGGAAAGTGAAGTTGTTACAAAAGTAGAAGAAGCGTTAGCTTTTGCCAAGAAAATTGGTTTTCCTGTTATTGTACGTCCTGCTTATACGTTAGGCGGAACGGGCGGAGGAATTGCTCATTCTATGGAAGAGCTTGAAAAGCTTTCAGCGTCAGGTTTACGTGAAAGTGCTATTACTCAATGCTTAATTGAAAAAAGCATCGCTGGATTTAAAGAGGTTGAGTACGAGGTTATGCGCGACGTAAACAATACGTGCATCACCATTTGTAATATGGAAAACATTGATCCCGTAGGCGTTCATACTGGAGATTCGGTAGTCGTTGCTCCTTCTCAAACGTTAACAGACGTGGAATATCAAATGCTTCGCTCTGCTTCAGTTAAAATTATTTCATCGCTTGGCATTATTGGAGGTTGCAACATCCAGTTTGCGCTTGATCCAAAAAGCAAGCAGTATTATCTAATTGAAGTAAATCCGCGTGTGAGCCGTTCGTCTGCTCTTGCATCAAAAGCAACTGGCTATCCGATTGCCAAAATTGCTGCAAAGCTATCGGTAGGCTACACGCTTCATGAGTTATTAAATCCTGTGACGGGAGACACGTATGCAAGCTTTGAACCTGCTCTTGACTATGTAGTAGTAAAATTTCCAAGATGGCCGTTTGACAAGTTTTTCTACGCTGAAAGAACGCTTGGCACCCAAATGAAAGCAACTGGAGAAGTAATGGCTATTGACCGTAACTTTACACGTAGCTTCCAAAAGGCATTATCTTCTTTAGAAATTGACTTACAAGGATTAGAAGTAGAAGAACTGCAAGAACTTTCAACAGATGAATTAAAAAGCAAGCTTAGCGAACAAAGCGATGAGCGTATTTTTGTTATCCTTGAGCTTTTACGCCGAGGCACAACGCCTGAGTATATCCATGAAGTAACACAAATTGATTATTTCTATTTAACACACTTTGCACAGCTGATTAAAATGGAAGCCTCTTTAAAAGAAGTGCGTTTTTATTCGATTACAGCTGAACACTTTAAACAAGTAAAGGAGCATGGTTTTACAGATGCGTATCTAGCAAACGTATGGAATGTGCCGGAGCTTGACGTAAGAGCGAAACGTAAAGCACTACATATTACGCCAAGCTATAAAATGGTGGATACATGTGCAGCGGAATTTGAATCTTCAACGGCTTATTTCTACTCTAGTTACTACGGGGAAAGTGAGATTGAACCATCAACCAATAAAAAAGTTGCGATTATCGGTTCTGGACCAATTCGTATCGGGCAAGGAGTAGAGTTCGACTACAGCTCTGTACACGGTGTGCTAGCTCTTGAAAAAGAAGGATACGAAACGATTTTAATTAACAATAATCCAGAAACGGTAAGTACGGATTTTGAAGTAGCAGATCGCTTATATTTCGAACCTGTAACAGTAGAAGACGTATTAAATGTTCTTGATGCTGAAAATGTGACGGATGTAATTGTTCAATACGGAGGTCAAACGGCTATTTCGCTTGTTAAAGGTCTAGAAGAAGCTGGCGTTAATTTATTAGGTATTACAAATGATGTCATTGATGCACTTGAAGATCGTGACCTGTTTTATAAGCTCTTAGACGACTGCGATATTCCTCATATTCCAGGTGAAATGGCGAAAGACCCGAAAGAACTTGTACAAAAAGCAAAAGATACGGGATTCCCATTACTCATTCGTCCTTCTTACGTGATTGGCGGAAAAGGAATGCTGACAATTCAAAACGAAACGGAGCTTCAGTCTTGTTTACCGGCTATTAAAGCGTYTCATTTCCCAATACTTATTGATGCTTACTTCCCTGGAAAAGAAGCAGAAGTTGATGTGGTAGCAGACGGAAAAGATGTGTTGATTCCGACAATCGTTGAACATATTGAAAAAGCCGGCGTTCATTCAGGAGACAGCTATGCGCTTTTACCAGCAAAAACAGTAGAAGCAGCACATAAAGAAAAAATGGTGAGCTACGCTCAAAAAATTGTAAACAAACTTCAATATAAAGGGATTATGAATGTCCAATATGTTATTTACAACGATGAAGTCTACATGCTGGAAGTTAATCCGCGTGCCAGCCGTACAGTCCCTGTAGTAAGCAAAGTGTGCAACACGCCGCTTGTTTCGCTATCAACTCAAATATTGCTTGGGAAATCATTGTCGGAAATTAGTGAAAAGCTAGGTTTATTGCCGGATCCAGCTTACACAACTATCAAGTTTCCAGTGTTTTCGACAAGTAAATTATCAGGAGTTGATCCACTTGTTGGACCGGAAATGAAGTCAACTGGTGAAGGAATTGCGATTTCTTCAACGATTGAAGAAGCAGCAAAAAAAGTATTCCATCAGTATGTGTTAAGTAAAAAAGGTGCTGCAGAAGTGTATATCAACGGAGAAGCGCAGGGCCTTGAAGAACTTGTGCAAAGCGCGGGCTTAACTCTTGTTAAAGATAAAGAAGTTAGTGAATGGGTGAAAACGAAAGAAGCTTTATTATATGTAAGTTTACAGCTTGAAGATAAAGAAAGCCGTATGTCAGCATTAAAACACGGTTTAATGGTTATGACGGAGGCAGAAACGGCTTCGCTATTTTTCCAATCGTTCCAAGTCGATGAATATCACGTTTCATCACTGCAAGAATGGTTTCAAAAAACTAAAAAGGAAGTGACAGTATCATGAGTACAGTATCGGTAAATACGAATTTAAAAGGAAAAGATTTGCTTACACTTAAAGATTTATCATCAGACGATATTATGTCACTTTTGGAAAGCGCCATTGAGCTGAAAGAAAAGCATAAAAATGGTGAAATCGTAACATCGTTAAAAGGAAAAACGCTGGGGCTCATTTTTGAAAAATCTTCAACAAGAACAAGAGTCTCATTTGAAGCGGGAATGATGCAGCTTGGAGGAAACGCCCTCTTTTTAAGCAGCCAGGATTTACAGATTGGACGCGGAGAAACGATTGCTGATACAGCACGCGTACTATCTGAATTCATCGATGCTATAATGATTCGTACGTTTGAACACAGCAAGATCGAAGAGCTTGCAGATTACGCATCCATTCCCGTTATTAATGGTTTGACAGATGATTATCATCCTTGTCAGGCTCTAGCTGATTTATTAACGATTTACGAGCACAAGAAATCATTTGAAGGGCTAAAAGTAGCTTATGTTGGAGACGGAAATAATGTAGCGCATTCGTTAATGATTGCCTGTGCAAAAATGGGAATAGATATTTCAATTGGATGCCCTGATGGATATGAGCCAAAAGACTTTGTCACAGCTTATGTTCATGAAATAGCTGCTACAACAGGTGCGAAGGTTACGATTACAAAAGATCCTGTAGAAGCTGTGAAAAATGCCGATGCTATTTATGCAGACGTATGGACAAGTATGGGACAGGAAGAAGAAGCACAGCAGCGTTTGAAAATATTTGCTCCTTATCAAGTAAATGAAGAACTAGCTGCCTATGCTAAGTCAGACTATTTATTTCTGCACTGTTTGCCTGCGCATCGTGAAGAAGAAGTAACAGCAAGCATTATTGACGGACCAAATTCTGTTGTTTTTCAGCAGGCTGGAAATCGTATGCATGTACAAAAAGCTTTGCTGCAAGCCATTTTAGCTTAAGAGAAAAACCCTTTCTGAGAATATCAGAAGGGGTTTTTTGTTTAAAGGGAATTAATTGTGGGAACATCAACTGTATACTAAACAGAACGAAAGGTGATTTATGATGAAAGTATTAGTTGTTGGAGCAAACGGAACAACGGGAAAACAAGTGGTAGAAAAAGTTGCAAACAGCAAGCAGCACGAAGCTTATGCGATGATTCGCGATGAAAAGCAAGCAGACGCGTTAAAGAAGCTGGGTGCCAACGTTGTGCTTGGTGACTTGGAGCAAGATGTTTCAGATGCTTTAAGAGGTATGGACGCTGTCATATTTGCAGCAGGGTCTGGAGGACATACGGGAGACGAAAAAACAATCGCTGTGGATCAAAACGGCGCTAAAAATATCATTGATGAAGCAAAAAATCAAGGTGTAAAGCGCTTTGTTATGTTAAGTTCAATGGGAACAGACGCACCTGAACAAGGACCAGAAGGCTTACAGCTTTACCTGCGTGCAAAAGCGATAGCGGATGAATACTTAAAACAGTCTAATCTACAGTATACAATTGTACGGCCAGGAACTTTATCGAATGATCAAGCTACTGGGAAAATTGATATCAATAATGATATTGAAGATAAATCTCAGACGATTCCCCGAGCAGATGTAGCAGCCGTACTTGTAGAATGTCTAAACGAAGAAGCTACGATAGGAAAAACGTTTGAAATGCTAGCTGGAGAAACTGAAATCGAACAAGCTATCAAATTTACTCATTAATATAAAAGGGCGGATCTAAAGGTCTGCTCTTTTTCTCTGCCTAATATGAAAACATCTCCATTATGAAACAGAAATCTTAAGGGAATAGTATAGGAGAACATTTCATTTCAGGAATGAGGAGGCAGGACAATGGGACAAAATCGTCATTTCACACCGGGGCAAAAAGCTCCTAATAACGGAGTGTATATTGAAATTGGTGAAACAGGAAGTAACGTAAATAATCCTCAAAAGGTTAAATTAAAAGCAGGAGAGCGTTTTCCAGAGACGGCCAACGATGATCGCCACTGGACGTACATGCGTAAGCCTTAAATAGTAAAAAATAAAGAAGCCATTCTAAATTGAATGGCTTTACTTGTTTTCCTATTGCTGGGTATAATGAAATAAAGGTCAATAAAGGTCAAATGTATCGAAGGAGGATGTTCAATGGATATAAATAAAATGACCCAAAAATTGCAAGAAGGCGTGATGGAAGCGCAGTCCGAAGCTATTAAACGAAATCAGCAGGAAGTAGATATTGTTCATTTGCTTTATACGCTCATTCATCAGCAAGATGGTATTGCTCCTCGCATATTAGATCATTTACATATCGATCATCAATCTTTTCAGCAGCAGGTAAATCAATTGCTTGCGAAAAAACCAGCCGTTACAGGAAGTGGTGCTGAAGCAGGGAAAGTTTATATTACGAATAAACTTCAGCAGCTGTTTGTTAAAGCTCAAGAAGAAGCATCTCGTTTGCAAGATGATTACGTTTCAGTTGAGCACATCTTTTTAGCATTAGCACAGGAACCGTCTTCTAGTGAATATGGCAAGTTATTTTCAAGTMACGGTATAACAAAAAAAGCTCTGCAAGATGTGCTTACCAGCCTTCGAGGAAATCAGCGAATTACAAGTCAAAATCCCGAAGTCACATATGAAGCGTTGGCTAAATATGGAAGAGACTTAGTAGCAGAAGTACGAGCAGGCAACATTGATCCAGTCATTGGACGAGACGGAGAAATTCGCCGCGTTATCCGCATTTTATCGCGAAAAACAAAAAACAATCCAGTTTTGATCGGAGAACCTGGCGTTGGTAAAACAGCGATTGTTGAAGGTCTAGCACAGCGTATTGTTCGCCGAGATGTGCCTGAAGGATTAAAAGATAAAACCATCTTTTCATTAGATATGGGAGCTTTAGTAGCAGGAGCGAAATTCAGGGGAGAATTTGAAGAGCGTTTAAAAGCTGTTCTTCAAGAAGTTAAGAAAAGCAACGGTCAAATTCTTTTATTCATTGACGAGCTTCATACAATCGTTGGAGCAGGCCGGACGGATGGAGCGATGGATGCAGGGAATATTTTAAAACCAATGCTTGCTAGAGGAGAACTTCACTGTATAGGAGCTACAACTCTTGATGAGTATCGTCAGTATATTGAAAAAGATCCAGCGCTTGAAAGACGCTTTCAACAGGTGCTGGTTGAAGAACCTTCAGTAGAAGATACAATCTCTATTTTACGTGGTTTAAAAGAACGATTTGAAATTCATCACGGGGTGAATATTCACGACCGAGCGATTGTTTCAGCAGCGGTTATGTCTGATCGTTATATCTCAGACCGCTTTTTACCTGATAAAGCAATTGACTTAATTGATGAAGCATGCGCAACTATTCGAACAGAAATTGATTCGATGCCATCAGAATTAGATGAAGTTACACGACGTGTCATGCAGCTTGAAATTGAAGAAGCGGCATTAAGTAAAGAAACAGATCAAGCAAGCATCACAAGGTTAGAGGCAATTCGAAAAGAAGTCTCTGATTTAAGAGAACGTGCAGATACAATGAAGCTGCAGTGGGAAAAAGAAAAGCAGTCGATTCAAACGGTGCAAGATGTCCGGGAGCAGCTTGAAAAAGCGAAGCGAGACCTAGAAGAAGCTGAAGGGAAATATGATTTAAATAAAGCAGCTGAACTTCGCCACGGACGCATTCCAGCTCTTGAAAAAGAACTAAAACAGCTAGAAGAAACAGCTGCTGAAAAAGCACAAGAAAACCGTTTGTTAAGAGAAGAAGTAACAGAAGAAGAAATTGCTGAAATTGTAGGAAGATGGACGGGAATTCCGGTATCAAAACTAGTTGAAGGGGAAAGAGAAAAGCTGTTGAAGCTTGAGTCAATTTTACAGCAGCGTGTGATTGGGCAAGATGAAGCTGTATCCTTAGTGACGGATGCTGTGATTCGCGCACGGGCAGGCATTAAAGACCCGAACCGTCCGATTGGGTCATTTATTTTCCTAGGACCTACCGGAGTAGGAAAAACGGAGCTAGCCAAAACGCTGGCACATTCTTTATTTGACAGTGAAGAACAAATGGTTCGTATTGATATGTCTGAGTACATGGAAAAGCATGCGGTCTCTAGGCTTATAGGAGCGCCTCCTGGCTATGTAGGATACGAAGAAGGCGGCCAGCTAACGGAAGCGGTGAGACGCAAGCCTTATTCAGTCGTTTTGTTAGATGAAATTGAAAAAGCCCATCCCGAAGTATTTAATGTGCTCCTTCAAATACTAGATGATGGAAGAGCAACAGATTCAAAAGGAAAAGTCATTGATTTTAAAAATACAGTTATTATTATGACGTCGAATATCGGTTCTCAATTTTTATTAGACGGTTTAACAAGTGAAGGCGAGATTACTGAAAAAGCCAGAGAGCAAGTGATGGCTCAATTAAGACAGCATTTTCGTCCAGAATTCTTAAATCGAGTAGACGACACGATTTTATTCAAACCGCTAACTGTTCATGAAGTAAAAGGGATTATTGATAAGCTATTGGTTCAGCTTGAAAAGCGTTTATCCGATCGTCATATTTCGTTAACGTTAACAGAAGAAGCAAAAAATTATATTGCAGCCTCTGGATTTGATCCGGTATACGGAGCTCGCCCTTTAAAAAGGTTTATTCAAAAATATATTGAAACAAAAATTGCCAGAGAATTAATTGCAGGGCAAATTGAAGATTATAGTCAAGTGACAGTTGATGTAAAAGATGATGAGTTTGTTGTCAGCGTATAAGTTTCCTAAAAAGACCATTCATGATAAATTGAATGGTCTTTTTTTGCTATTAAAAGCAGCTCTTCTTTTAAAATAAATAAAAAGAAATGAAAGAAAATACGTGAGAGCTAAGCGTAAAAACTTATTCAGTTTTAGGTTGTAGAATATATCTAATTCATTTATGATAATACAAAATGGGCAAAGGAGCATGAATGAGCACATGAAGGACCGTATAGAGCTTATATATGACGAAGCATACGATTTTATAGATCAGGCATTAACTAAAATAAGAGCGCTGGATAAAAATGATCTTCAAGCTGAAAATGAAGAAGTGCAGGAAAAGGCAGAACGGACAGAGTTTGCACTTCAAGCTGCACGAGATATTTTAGAAAATATGATTATCCCGGGTAAAAAATTGACTTTTATTTACGAAAAAGGTTCTGTGGTAGTAGAAATTCCCGATAAAAAATAAAAACGACTTCCTTTTATGGAAGTCGTTTTTATTTTGGCAATGCAAAGTGCTCATCAATGGATGCATCACTTTTTCGATACTGCCCGGGTGTCATATTGGTTGTTTTGCGAAATACTTTTGTTAAATAATTGGCATTTGCATAACCGACGTTTTCAGCAATTTCTTCGATTGAGTACTTGGTTTGATGCAATAGCTCGGCCGCTTTTTGAATGCGAAGCTTCGTTAAATATTGAATCGGCGTAATCCCAGTTGTTTGTTTGAATAACCGGCTAAAATGATAGCGAGATAAATGAGCTGCATCTGCCATTTCATCCGGACCGATTTCTTCATGATAATGATTACGGGCAAATAAAATAGAGCTAATGATACTTTCAGGCCAATCTTCTGTAAAACTGTCCATGCTTTTAATATATTGGTACAGCTCCATTACAAAGCGGTAAGATAAGCTTGAGGCATGAAATGGATCTGCTATATGTTTTTCACTTGCCCGCTTATATATTTGAGCAAGCAGCTGAACAGGTGCTGATTCAGGATGAAACCGTATTACAGGGGAGTGGGTTGACTGAATATAATCCCAGCATTTTTGTACTTCATCTCCGTATAATGTAAGAAAAATAAACTCCCAGTTTTCACTTTCCTTTGGTAAGTAATAGCGATAATTTCCAGGTATATTGACGATGAATGCTTTCCCAGCATCCACTTTATATTCTTGTCCATCTATTTCAATCATTCCGTACCCAGAAACCGTGTATTGAAAAATATATTTCCCTACGTCTTTTCGCTGATTTCCGCTCCAGTTATAAAGGGGAGAGAAAACTTCATCCCACCCAACAGACCATAGCTGCGCAACTTCATTTGTGCGGGATTCTAAAAACCTGTATGCGTACGTTGAATATTCTTGAGCTTGGAAATGTGAGAGCAAATTTTCACCTTCTTTTTGAAATAAAGTAGTACTTAATTCTTACTTTAACGTAATCGCTTTCATTTTTCTATAATTTTTTGAAAATATCGTGATTATTTTTAGGGAATGTCTCTAAATCTATTATTTTCTTATCATTTGCAAGTCAAGGCTCATATAAAGATAACACCTTTTTGGCGCAAGAGTAGTTCATTGTCAATTCAAAAGAATCATTTTTAAAGGGATAAGCAAAAAAGTACCGATTATCGATAGTAATTTTACCATTGAGGCAAGGAAAATTGGACTTTACAATGTACATATGAATCCGTTTCCAAAAAACTACTTAAAATAGGTGATAATAAATGCTGGGAAAATTAATCGAAGAGTTCAAACAAATATTTCATTCGTCAGAAGCTATTCGCTGCTTTTTTGCGCCAGGGCGTGTCAATTTAATTGGAGAACATACTGATTATAATGGAGGGCATGTTTTTCCTTGTTCATTGAGTATAGGAACGTATGCGGTAGTACAAAAACGTCATGATCAAAAAATACGTATGTACTCAAAAAACTTCTCTGAAGCAGGCGTTATTGAATCCTCTTTAGAGCAATTAACGTACAAAACCGAAGATGATTGGGCCAATTATCCAAAAGGAGTAATGGATACCTTTAAAAAGCACGGATATGACCTTCCTTTTGGATTTGATATCTTGTTTTTCGGCAACATTCCTAACGGAGCAGGACTTTCATCGTCGGCATCAATTGAGTTAGTCACATGCGTACTTTTAAATAAAATTCTTGAATTGAATATTGATATGATGGACCTTGTAAAAATGGCGCAGCAAGCTGAGAATGAATTTATCGGCGTAAGCTGCGGGATTATGGATCAATTTGCAATTGGAATGGGAAAAGAAAATCAAGCCGTATTGTTAAACTGTCAAACTCTTGAATACCAGTATAGCCCGCTGCAGTTAACAGATGCTGTGCTCGTTATTTCTAACACAAATAAGCGAAGAGGGCTGGCAGATTCAAAATATAATGAGCGCCGCATGGAGTGTGAAAGAGCGCTGGCAGATTTACAAACGTCACTTTCCATTAATTCGCTTGGTGATTTAACCAAAGAACAATTTGAAAAGCATAAATTTTTGATACAAAACGAAGTAGATTGTAAGCGCGCTAAACATGCGGTATATGAAAATGAACGCACAAAAGAAGCGGTTGCTAAATTGCAAAACGGTGATTTAGAAGGGTTTGGTCAATTGATGAATGAATCGCACTGCTCACTGCGAGATGACTATGAAGTAAGCGGGAAAGAACTAGATGCTCTTGTAGAAGCAGCTTGGTTGCAAGAAGGTGTGATTGGATCACGCATGACAGGTGCAGGCTTTGGCGGCTGTACAATCAGTATCGTACAAAAAGCACAGGTTGATAGGTTTATTGAGGAAGTAAAAGACGCCTACTATAAGAAAACAAGTTTAGAAGCTGAATTTTATGTGGTTACGGTTGGAGAAGGAGCGCGTGAACTCACATTAGAAGCAGTATAAGAGAAAACAGATAGAGAAAGGAACGAGTGTATGTCAGTCAACATTCATGAAGAAATCACCCGACTTATTCAATATGGTTTACAAAAGAATCTATTAACAAAATGGGATATAGATGTGGTGAGAAATAAACTGCTGGAAGTGTTAAAGCTCGACGAATGTATTATAGTAGAAGTCAAAGAAGAATGTCTGGAACATCCAGCTGCTATTTTAGACAACATGCTTGATTGGGCTGCAGAAAACAATCGAATCGCCGAGAATTCTATCACGTATAGAGATTTATTCGATACCAAAATAATGGGATGCTTTGCAAGCATGCCTTCAGAGGTTAATCGGACATTTTATGATCACTATCAGCAAAGCCCCCAAAAAGCCACAAGCTATTATTATAAGCTGTCAAAAGACATTCACTATATTCGCAGAGATCGAATTGCTAAAAACGAAAGATGGGTAACAAAAACTGACTTTGGAGAACTTGA
Source organism: Priestia sp. P5_B4 (assembly GCF_056400385.1). Classification (NCBI taxonomy): domain Bacteria; kingdom Bacillati; phylum Bacillota; class Bacilli; order Caryophanales; family Bacillaceae; genus Priestia; species Priestia sp. P5_B4. Next base: position 2,353 of record NZ_JBFULJ010000029.1, on the reverse strand, counting down.
AATTACTATCAACTTATCCAAGCCGGAAAAAGATCCAAAAGCAATTGCAGCAAGCAAATCATTGAAGGAAAGCAACTATCCGCTGTGTCTTCTATGTAAAGAAAATGCTGGTTATGCAGGTCGTATTAACCACCCAGCTCGTCAAAATCACCGGATTATTCCTATGGAATTGCAGGAAGAGCTGTGGTACATGCAGTTTTCACCTTATGTTTATTATAATGAACATGCCATTGTTTTTGCGAGTGAACATACACCCATGCATATTTCAAAGCAAACGTTTAAGCGGCTGCTTGCCTTCGTTGAACAATTTCCACATTATTTTTTAGGATCAAATGCAGATTTACCCATCGTAGGAGGATCTATTTTAACTCATGACCACTTTCAAGGCGGCTATCATGATTTTCCTATGGCTAAAGCAAAAATAAATAAATTGTTCTCTCTTAAAGCATATCCAAACGTGAAAGCTGGAATTGTTCATTGGCCGATGTCGGTCGTTCGTCTTCAAAGTTCGCACCTTGCACCATTAGTAGAAGCGGCGGATTTCATTTTGAGGAAATGGAAATCGTATAGTGATCAAAGTGCTGATATTTTAGCTTTTACAGATCAAACTCCTCACAACACGGTCACGCCTATTGCTAGGAAAAGAGGGGATTTGTACGAATTAGATTTAGTACTGCGAAACAATCGAACAAACGGCAAACATCCAGATGGCATTTATCATCCCCATGCAGAAGTTCATCATATCAAAAAAGAGAACATAGGTTTAATCGAAGTAATGGGGCTTGCGGTTTTACCCGGTCGTTTGAAAGACGAAATGAGTCTAGTGGCCGAAGGGTTAGTTCAGAATAACCTGAGCGAGTTAGCCAGCAGACATGATCAAGTGCAAAAACACGTGAAGTGGGCGGAACAAATCAAGAAAAAATATCCACATATTGAAGAGCAAAATGTCCAAAGCATTCTCCAACAAGAGCTCGGTTTGGTCTTTGCAACTATTTTAGAACATGCAGGTGTGTTTAAACAAAACACTGAAGGACAGCTCGCATTCAGTCGTTTTATGAATTCGTTAAATGAAGCGTAAATCATTAATAAAAACAGGCAGCTCGTAATGAGCTGCCTGTTTTTATACAGTTAGGGCATGCTGTTTTAAAAGGGTGTACAGAGCCTGTGTTCCTTTACTATCATCGCCTTGTTTTTCGAGCTGTTCATAAAGAGATTTTGCTAACTTTAGCCCTGGTGTATACAGCTCCATTTCTTCAGCTGACTCAATGGCAATTTTCATATCTTTAATAAAGTGTTTAATATAAAAACCTGGTTCGAAGTCTCCTTTAATCATGCGAGGAGCTAAATTGCTTAACGACCAGCTTCCAGCTGCTCCTGTTTCAATACTTTTTAAAACGGTGTTTGGATCTAACCCAGCTCTTTCAGCATAGAGTATCGCTTCACACACGCCCATCATATTAGAGGCAATAGCAATTTGATTGCACATTTTTGTATGTTGACCAGCACCAGCACTTCCTTGAAGAACGATATTTGTTCCCATTTTTTCAAGAATAGGCGTAACGGCAGAGAATGCTTCAAAATCGCCTCCTACCATAATCGCTAACGTTGCTTTCTGAGCCCCAATGTCCCCTCCTGAAACAGGAGCGTCAAGCGCATGAATGTGCTTCTCTTTTGCTGCTTGATAAATCTCACGAGCAAGTATAGGGCTTGATGTCGTCATATCAATTGTATAGCAGCCTTTCTTTGCATTATGTATAATGCCTTCTTTACCTAAATAAATCTCTTTTACATCGTGAGGATAGCCTACCATGGTGATAATAACATCAGATTGTTCGGCCACTTCTTGAACGGTTTCTTTCCAGTTGGCCCCTTTTTCAAGTAGTGCTTGAGCACGAGTTTTTGTTCGCGTATAAACAAGGACTTCATATCCTGCGTCAATTAAATGCCCAGCCATGCTTTGACCCATAACGCCTGTTCCGATAAAACCAATTTTTTCTTTAGTCACAGCAGTATTCACTCCTAAAATTAATAGTTTGATTATTCTAAAATTATATAGTTAAAGGTTGGGATAATCAATGATTATGAATGTATATAAATGTAAAAAACAGCTTCAGTCATTTGTTTTGAATACGAGTTAACGAAAGAAATTGCTGAGAAGAGCTTATGCCAAAAGATAAAAAAAGCGCTGGCTTTACAGCCAACACTTTTTAGTGATGATTATTTGCTGGTTTATTCGGTACACCCAGTTCTCCAATCAAAATTACAACTAGCGTGAAAACTACTCCAAGGATGGAAGCGGTTGCGAAACTGTAAGTACCGCCCGTCATTGCAGAGATTACGTACACTGCCATAT
>NZ_JBFULJ010000028.1:0-26021 GCF_056400385.1 Priestia sp. P5_B4 | reverse complement strand
GGTCACACCCGTTCCCATACCGAACACGGAAGTTAAGCTCTTTAGCGCCAATGGTAGTTGGGACTTTGTCCCTGTGAGAGTAGGACGTTGCCAGGCACCTGAAAAAGGATTAGCTATTTTAGCTAGTCCTTTTTTTATTATTCACAGAGTATAAGCTATCTACATAAAATGGGGTAAATGAAGTGCATAAAGAAGTTACATCTTGTCGATACTTATTTAGTGGAGGTGGAGAGTAATGGAAAAACAAATTAAAACATGTTCCGTTTGTCATGAACAGCATACAAAGGGTATTGAGGTGTTTTCCAGCTTTATATGCCAACACTGCGAGGTAGAGATTGTAGAGGTGGATTCATCTCATTTTCGTTATCAATTGTTAGTAAATCAATTAAAGAGAATATCAGGAGAGTTTTCTTACTAAAAGCCCTTTTTTATAAGGGCTTCTTTATATGGCTCAAAAAAATCAACTAAGTTTGTTATAATGAAAGAAAAATCAATTTTGATAGAAAAAATACTTACATATTCTTTTATCAAGTTAGCAATGTTATATTTACAAAAAGTAAGGAATGGATGTATGGATACATATTTACCTTTATATAACCGTTTAGTAAGGCACAGCGAAAAGAGGTCACTCTCTTATCACGTGCCCGGCCATAAAAATGGTCAAATTCTACCTTCATATATTCAGTCTTCTTACGCAGACTTTTTGCAATACGATCTAACAGAAATTAGCGGATTAGATGATTTACATGAAGCAGAATCTGTTATTAAAGAGGCACAAGATTTAACGGCAAAGTTGTATGGAGTAGATGAAAGCTTTTTTTTAGTTAATGGTTCTACTGTAGGCAATCTCGCCGCGATTTTATCTCTTTGTCAAGAAGGAGATAAAATTGCTGTTCAAAGAGATTCTCATAAATCTATTTTTAATGCTATTGCTTTATCAAAGGCATCACCTATTTTTTTAGCTCCTGAAATAGATTCAAAAACACATCTTAGTACAGGTGTATCCATTAAAACAATTAAAGCAGCTGTAGAGGGTTCTGAGGATATAAAAGCATTTGTATTAACAAATCCTACTTACTACGGGGTGGCGCGAGATCTAAAGGAGATCATTGACTTTATTCATGGCTACAATATTCCTATAATTATTGATGAAGCTCATGGAGCCCACTTTATTTTAGGTAATCCTTTTCCGTCGTCAGCTGTTACGTATGGAGCGGATCTTGTTGTTCAGTCAGCACATAAAACGCTGCCAGCTATGACTATGGGTTCTTATTTACATATGCAGGGGACGTTGATAAATAAGCAAAGCGTTCGGCATTACCTACAAGTACTGCAGTCAAGCAGTCCCTCATACCCTATTATGGCTTCTCTTGATTTAGCACGGTATTATCTGCAGCAGTTTACTCAGCATGATATTGATAGAATGACTGATAATATTCATTCGTTTGTTGAAAAGATTAATGAGATTGATACACTTTCAACTATTGATGTGGAAACAGATCAAACTGCTACCGACCTTTTGAAAATGACGTTGACTTGTTCGGCTGCAACAGGATATCATTTGCAAAAGGAACTGGAAAAGCAAGATATTTATACAGAACTAGCTGACGTTAACTATGTATTGTTTGTTCTACCTTTGAGCAGCAGTTGGGATTTTAATGATACAATTAAGCGGGTTAGACAAGCAGTAGAGAATATACAGCGTAAGTCATATGAAAAACCAATAATCAAACCATTTCGTTTTTCAAGAGCAACGGTTCTCCTGCCTATGGAAGAAAGAAAACTAAGATCAAAGCATATGTGTTCGTTTGAAGAGGCGATTGGGTGTGTAAGCGCACAATCTGTTATTCCATATCCTCCTGGAATTCCCATTTTAATGGAGGGAGAAACGATTACAAGCAATCATATTGACTATATTTTGCATATTCAAAGGTTAAATGGTCATATTCAGGGCGGATCTTGTATGGAAGAAGGAAAGATAGAAGTATTTAAATAGAGAAAGGAATTTATACATGTTAGGAACGTTTATTACATTCGAAGGGCCAGAAGGTGCTGGTAAGACGACGATCATCCATATGGTTCAACAAAAATTAATACAAGAGGGTTATACCATTGTATTAACAAGAGAGCCTGGAGGCATACGAATTGCTGAACAAATTCGTGAAATCATCTTAAATCCATCTAATACGGAAATGGATGCCAGAACCGAAGCACTTCTTTATGCTGCGGCTAGAAGACAACATCTTGTAGAAAAAGTGATTCCTGAGCTAAATAAAGGGAATATAGTATTATGTGACCGTTTTATTGATAGCTCACTTGCTTATCAAGGAAATGCGCGGGGCATAGGCGTAGAAGATATTTTTGCTATCAATCAATTTGCTATTGAGCAAACGATGCCACAGGCCACTTTATATTTTGATATTGAGCCTGAGGTAGGATTAGAAAGAATTAATAAAGGTCGAAAAGATGAGATTAATCGATTAGATTTAGAATCCTTAGACTTTCATTATAAAGTACGAGATGGATATTTATCTCTTTTGAGTGAATTTCCAGAGCGTATTCGACGAATTGATGCAAATCAATCCGTTGAAAAAGTCTGTGAAGAAGCTTATAAACAAATAAAATTGATTTTAAAATAAATACAGATGATTGTTATTCTTGCTATACTATTCTTAACAAAAAAGTAAAATGAGGTGTTATTCATGAAATTAGTAATGACCGTTATTCAAGATTCAGATAGCTCAAAGCTTTTAAATGCACTTGTAGAAAGAGGGTTTCGTTCAACCAAATTATCAAGTACGGGCGGATTTTTAAAATCAGGGAATACAACAATTATGATTGGTACAGATGATCATAAAGTAGATGAAGTACTTGATATTATTAAGGGCCAATGTGAAAACCGCAGGCAGATGATTTCTCCTGTGGCACCGATGGGCGGTAATGCAGATTCATACATTCCGTATCCTGTTGAAGTTGAAGTGGGCGGAGCTACAGTATTCGTACTACCAGTAGATCAATTTCATCAGTTTTAAGAGAGAAGATTTTAAATAGAAAGTGATGATTGAATGGGAAATACATGGGAACAGCTTGAAGCTCTTCAGCCGAACGTATTAAAGATTTTGCAAAACAGCTTACTTAAAGAGCGAGTTGCTCATGCTTATTTATTTGAAGGAAGCAAAGGAACAGGTAAAAAACAAATTAGTTTTTTGTTTGCTAAAGCGCTGTTTTGCCAAAATCCAGTTAATCATAGGCCATGCCATGAGTGCAGTAACTGCCGGCGAATTGATTCAGGTAATCATCCAGATATTCACTTGATTGAGCCAGCCGGTTTATCGATTAAAAAAGAGCAAATTCAATTTTTGCAATCAGAATTCACAAAAACCGGTGTTGAATCTAATAAAAAGTTATATATTGTGAATCATGTTGATAAAATGACAGTAAGCGCAGCAAATAGTTTACTGAAATTTTTAGAAGAGCCTGGCAACGGAACTTATGCAATTTTATTAACAGAAAATATACAGCGCTTATTAGATACAATTATCTCACGTTGCCAAGTAATATCATTTCGATCTCTTACACCAGAACAGTTAGCTGAAAAACTAGTAGAAAATGGCCTTTCCGGAGTAGATGCATCCATCTTGTCTAATTTAACAAACAGCATTGATGAAGCAATTGAATTAAGTAAAGATGAATGGTTTGGACTTGCAATAAAGTTAGTGATACAATTATATGAAGTGTTAACAACGAGACCTCAACAAGCTCTTCTTTTTATTCATGAAAAGTGGGTAACACATTTTAAAGAAAAAGAACAAGCACATATTGGTTTAACTTTATTGATGCTTCTTTATCGTGATTTGTTGACGCTGCAAGTTGGACAAGAGTCTAAAATCGTCTATCGTCATAAAATAGAAGAATTAAAACAGCAAGCTCTTCAGACAACGCAGGAAAAAGCGATTTATCGCTTAGAGGTTATCTTGAAGGCCAAAAATAAATTAAATTCAAATATGAATCTACAGTTATTAATGGAACAGCTGGTGTTGGATTTGCAGGAGGGATAAAAGCTTGTATGATGTAGTAGGCGTTCGCTTTAAAAAAGCGGGAAAAATATATTATTTTGACCCTGGAGAACTTACAATTCCAGATGGTGAGTTTGTTATTGTAGAAACAGTTCGTGGTGTTGAATTTGGCAGAGTGGTTATTAATAAAAAGCAAGTAAGTGAACACGATGTCGTACTTCCTTTGAAAAAAGTAATCCGCATTGCCGAACAAAAAGACAGGCTGATTGTGGATGAAAATAAACAAGCTGCTAGAGAAGCGTATGATGTATGCGTGCAAAAAATTCAATCACACGATTTAGATATGAAGTTAGTAGATGTAGAATATACGTTTGATCGTAATAAAGTCATTTTTTATTTTACAGCAGACGGCCGTATTGATTTTAGAGAGTTAGTTAAAGATTTAGCTGCTATTTTCCGTACGCGAATTGAGCTTCGTCAAATCGGTGTACGAGACGAGGCAAAGCTGTTGGGCGGGATAGGTCCTTGTGGACGTATGCTATGTTGCTCAACGTTTTTAGGTGATTTTGAGCCGGTTTCTATTAAGATGGCCAAAGACCAAAACCTATCGCTTAATCCAACGAAAATTTCTGGTTTATGCGGACGTTTGATGTGTTGTTTAAAATATGAAAATGATGAGTATGAAACGGCAAAAGAACAGCTTCCTGATATAGGTTCAACAATTAAAACTTCAGATGGTTCAGGACGTGTAGTGGGTTTGAATATTTTGGAAAGAATTATTCAAGTGGAACTGTCAGATCACGAACAAATTTTAGAGTATACTCTGGATGAGATCAATAATGAAGGTGCTGTTTCGTTTCAAGCCACAGATTAACGAGGTGGGCAAAGGTGGATAAAAAAGAGATTTTTGATTCGGTGACAAACATGGAGGAACAAATTGGTCATTTATATAAGCAGTTAGGTGAGTTGAAAGAGCATCTTGCTGAGCTAATTGAAGAAAATCATCACCTGCAAATAGAAAATGATCATTTGCGCCGTCGCCTTGACCAGACAAACTTCGAAACGAAGCTGAAAAATAGACATTCAAAAGCAAGCGCTCAAACAAAAGAGCAAAAACAAATTGATATCGGAGAAGGATATGACAATTTGGCTCGCCTTTACCAAGAGGGTTTTCATATTTGTAACATTCATTATGGAAGTGTGCGTAAAGATGGAGACTGTTTGTTTTGCTTGTCATTTTTAAATAAAAAGTAACAACACCTCTCCCTTTTGGAGAGGTTCTTTTTATGAGTAAAAGATGTAAATAATAGATGTACAAGGAGAAGAACGACTATGGTTGAGTTATATGGAGATGAACGTTTAGATTATCTATTAGCCGATGAGGAGATGCGCATTATTCAGAGTCCGTCTGTCTTTTCCTTTTCATTGGATGCCGTGCTTTTATCTCACTTTGCTTATGTCCCAATTCGTAAAGGTAACTTGGTTGATTTATGTTCAGGAAACGGTGTAATCCCCCTGTTTTTATCTAAACGAACAAAGGGAAAAATTATTGGTGTAGAAATTCAAGAGCGGCTACATAGTATGGCGCAAAGAAGTATTGTGTATAATCAGCTCGATGGGCAGATTAAAATGATACATGGTGATTTAAAAAATGCGCCTCAAGAACTGGGTTATGGAAAATATGATGTTGTAACATGTAATCCTCCTTATTTCACCACATCCAATAAAGAAGAGATAAATGAAAACGAACACTTTGCAATCGCTCGCCACGAAATTCATTGTTCGTTGGAAGATGTGATTAGAGCCAGTAGTCAACTAGTGAAGCAAGGCGGAAAAGTGGCATTAGTTCACCGTCCAGGAAGACTGTTAGATATCGTTACGTTAATGAGGCAGTACCGTTTAGAGCCAAAGAGACTTCAGTTTGTCTATCCTAAAGATGGGAAAGAAGCAAATACACTTTTAATTGAAGGTACGAAGGATGGAAGTCCAGATTTAAAGATTCTTCCTCCGCTGGTGGTCTACCAAGATAATGATGAATACACGGACGAATTAAAAAGGATTTTATATGGAACAAAATAATCATTATTTTTACGTAGTTGAATGCAAGGACTGTACGTATTACGCTGGTTACACGAATAATTTACAAAAACGTATTTCTGTCCATAATGAAGGAAAAGGGGCAAAATATACGAGAGCAAGAAGGCCTGTTTCATTAATTTGGCATGAGGTGTTTACTTCTAAAACAGAAGCTATGCAAAAAGAATATTGGTTCAAACAGTTAAGCAGAGTGAAAAAACAGGCTTACATTCGAAGGGAGCAAGAAAAGCAGAATGAAATCACAAAAAAGTTATGATGTATCGAATGAACGAGGCGTTTTATATTTAGTTCCCACTCCTATTGGAAACTTAGAGGATATGACATTTCGTGCGATTCGAATTTTAAAAGAAGTTGATTATATTGCCGCAGAAGATACGAGACAAACGAAAAAACTATGTAACCACTTTGAGATCGATACGCCTATTACAAGTTATCATGAACATAATAAACATACAAAAAGTGAACAGCTGTTAAGCGACTTAGACAGTGAAAAAAATATTGCTTTAGTAAGCGACGCAGGCATGCCTTGTATTTCAGATCCTGGTTATGAGTTAGTGGTAGCTGCCGTTAAAGAAGGATATACGGTTGTTCCGCTGCCGGGGCCTAACGCAGCATTAACAGCTTTAATTGCTTCGGGACTACCTACGGGGCAGTTTTACTTTTATGGATTTTTAAACAGAAATAAAAAACAGCGTAAAGAACAGCTTCAAGAGCTTCAGTATATTAAGGAAAGCATGATATTTTATGAAGCTCCTCATCGATTAAAAGAAACGCTAAAGAGTATAGAAGAAATTTTAGGGAACCGATCTATTGTGTTATGTAGAGAGTTAACAAAACGCTATGAAGAATTTTTAAGAGGAAGTGTATTAGAAGCAATTGAATGGACAAATGCCACAGATATTAGAGGCGAATTCTGCTTAATTCTTGAAGGGACAAATGAAGAAGCGCCAGATGAAAGTAATCTATGGTGGGAACAGCTCACCATTATCGAGCATGTTGATCACTATGTAGAAGAAGGACTTTCAAACAAAGAAGCTATTAAGCAAGTGGCAAAAGACCGAGATGTGTCAAAGCGAGACATTTATAGTGAATATCACGTACATTAAAAAAAGCTGTCTATCATAGACAGCTTTTCGTTTTATTTAGAAGCTTGTAAAGAATCTTGAAGTTCTTTCATGATTTGTTCTGCACCTTCACGGCTTAGAATTAATTTGCCGCTAGCAAGTTGAATGTTATCATCAGATACTTCACCTGTTACTTGGCAAGTCATGTTTGGTTTGTATTTTTTTAAGATAATGCGCTCTTCATCTACATAGATTTCTAGAGCATCTTTCTCTGCAATTCCTAATGTACGTCGTAATTCAATTGGAATTACTACGCGTCCTAATTCATCAACTTTACGAACAATACCTGTAGATTTCATATTAATCGTTCTCCTCTCAGTAATCATTTTTCTATGTTATTACTTTCGTCATTATTCGACAATTTCAACGTACTTTCATAATACCAGCGTTTCCAAAACTAGTCAATCATTTTATATGTAAAAAAATGTAGCTGGTAAAAAATTTTTTCTCCACTTGTTTACAAGCTAATTGTGACCGTCAGTCAAGGAATGACAAGGGGTTTCATTGGAAAAAAGATTAATCGTCTAAATAGCTTGATATTAACTATTTTGAAGATAGGGTAAATATGATTCGACATAAAACGACAAAATTAGACCTATTTGTCGTTTTCATCAAAGTGACTTTTTGAATGAGGGTATATTTTATATAAAAATAGGGCGAAGCTGATACAATTAACAGGATTATTTTTTGGGAAAATAACGATTATTTAAAAATGAAGTGAATCCGTCATATTCCGGTGTATATAGGAAGAGAATGTTTTGAAATTATCATGTAAAATAGTATGATAGATAGTAGAATAAGAAGACAGGGTTTATATGATTACGTACATATAAATCAAAATGTTGAAATGGAATGTTGGAGGTTATGAACATGGCAGATGGAAATAATACATTTTATATTACTACGCCGATTTATTATCCGAGTGGTAAATTACATATAGGGCATGCATACACGACAGTAGCAGGAGATGCAATGGCTCGTTATAAACGTTTGAGAGGGTTTGACGTACGTTATTTAACAGGTACAGATGAACATGGTCAAAAAATTCAGCGAAAAGCAGAAGAGAAAAATGTGACACCTCAGCAATACGTCGATGATATTGTATCTGGAATCAAAGAGCTGTGGGATAAGATGGATATTTCGTATGACGATTTTATCCGTACAACAGAACCCAGACATAAAGAAATCGTGGAAAAGATTTTTGCGCGCCTTTTAGAACAAGGTGACATTTATCTTGATGAGTATGAAGGTTGGTATTCAGTTCCCGATGAGACGTACTATACGGAGCATCAACTAGTAGATCCAATCGTTGAAAATGGAAAAGTTGTAGGCGGAAAAAGCCCGGACAGCGGACACCCTGTAGAGCTCGTTCGAGAAGAGTCCTATTTCTTTAAAATGGGGAAATATGTAGATCGTTTACTAGCTTTTTATGAAGAAAACCCTTCATTTATTCAACCAGAGTCCCGTAAAAACGAAATGATCAATAATTTTATTAAGCCTGGCCTTGAAGACTTAGCTGTTTCTCGTACGACGTTTGATTGGGGGGTAAAAGTTCCAGGTAATCCAAAACACGTTATTTACGTATGGATTGATGCGCTTTCTAACTATATCACCTCTCTTGGGTATGGTACAGAGAACGATGAAAACTATCGAAAATATTGGCCGGCTAACGTACATTTAGTAGGAAAAGAAATCGTACGTTTCCATACTATTTATTGGCCAATCATGTTGATGGCCCTTGATTTGCCACTTCCTAAGAAAGTATTTGCTCACGGCTGGTTATTAATGAAAGATGGAAAGATGTCGAAGTCAAAAGGGAATGTAGTAGACCCAGTGACATTGATTGACCGCTATGGACTGGATGCCCTTCGTTACTACTTACTTCGTGAAGTTCCATTCGGTTCAGACGGCGTATTTACACCAGAAGCGTTTGTTGAACGTATTAACTTTGACTTAGCAAATGACCTTGGCAACCTAGTTAATCGTACAGTGGCGATGATTAATAAGTATTTTGATGGTGTTATTCCAACTTATGAAGGTAATGTAACAGAGTTTGATGCACTTATCGTCCAAGCTCAAAAAGATACAGTGAACAAATATGAAGAAGCGATGGAAGATATGGAGTTTTCAGTGGCTCTTGCTTCTATCTGGCAATATGTAAGCCGCACGAATAAATACATTGATGAAACGCAGCCTTGGGCGTTAGCAAAAGATGAGAATAAGCGTGCAGAACTTGCTTCTGTTATGACACATCTAGCTGAATCAATTCGTCACATTGCGGTATTGCTGCAGCCATTCTTAACGCGTACACCTGAGAAGATTTTTGCTCAGATTGGTGTAAAAGAAGATGTGTTAAAAACGTGGGAAAGCACAACGCGTTTTAATATGCTTAAAGAAGGCACAAAAGTAGAAAAAGGTGAGCCAATGTTCCCTCGTCTAGATCGAGAAGAAGAGGTAGCGTTTATTAAAGAGCAGATGCAAGGGAGTGCTCCAAAGGAAGAAAAACCTGTTGTGAAGGAAGAGCCTTCTGAAGAGATTATGATTGATGATTTCATGAAAGTAGAGCTTCGTGTAGCGCAAGTTACGCAAGTAGAACCAGTTAAAAAAGCAGATAAACTATTAAAGCTGCAGCTTGATCTTGGATATGAAAAACGCCAGGTTGTCTCAGGTATTGCCAAGTTTTATAAGCCTGAAGAATTAGTAGGTCGAAAAGTAATTTGTGTAACCAACTTAAAACCTGTGAAACTGCGCGGTGAACTATCACAAGGAATGATTTTAGCGGGGGAAGATGAGAATGGTCTTTCACTAGCAAGCGTAGATCAAAACTTAGCAAACGGCACGAAGATAAAATAAGTATAGGTAAAAGGGGTGTTTCACGTGTAACATGCGAGGACCCCCTTTTATTCATGGAAAGGATCGATTAGATGTTATTTGATACACATGTTCATTTAAATGCAGAACAGTATGAAGATGATTTGCAAGAAGTAATTAATCGTGCGTTAGAAAAAGGTGTTCAAAACATGGTAGTTGTTGGATTCGATGAACCTACCATTAAAAAGGCTATTCAAATAGCTGAAACTTATGACTTTATCTATGCTAGTGTAGGATGGCATCCAGTAGATGCAGTTGATATGACGGATGAGCACTTAGCTTGGATTGAAAAGTTAGCTCAGCATCCGAAAGTTGTTGCTTTAGGAGAAATGGGATTAGACTACCATTGGGATAAATCACCTAAAGAGATTCAAAAGGACGTATTTCGCCGTCAAATTCGCTTAGCTCGCAAAGTGAATTTACCTATCATTATCCATAATCGTGATGCAACCGAAGACGTGGTAACCATTTTAAAAGAAGAGCACGTAGAAGAAGTTGGCGGGATTATGCATTGCTTCACGGGCAGTATTGAAGTAGCGAAGCAGTGTATGGATATGAATATGTATATTTCTTTCGGTGGACCTGTTACTTTTAAAAATGCGAAAAAACCAAAAGAAGTTGCTACAGAGCTTCCTTTAGATAAACTATTAATTGAAACAGACTGTCCTTATCTGACTCCTCATCCATTCCGCGGCAAGCGCAATGAACCTGGTTATGTTTCATACGTAGCAGAGCAAATTGCAGAGTTAAAAGGGATAACGTATGAAGAATTAGCTGATATTACAACAGCTAACGCTAAAAAGCTATTTGGAATTAATGATTAAAACTTTTTCTCATATAACAATCATTTTCGTGTTAAAGTAAAGATAGGCGCAGAGGAGAATGTTATCCTCTGCCTTTTTCAGTTAAAATAACAGGTAGATGTTTTTTAATTTAGTTGATAATAAGATAAAACGTTGATTTCATAGAAGAAAAATGATGTGCGCAATGAGCATTTCATTTTTACTGAAAAGCAAATGAACAAAACTGAATGTTTTGGAGGAAGCAATGAAGATTAAAGAAATTATTGTAGTAGAAGGCCGAGATGACACTGTAGCAATTAAACGTGCAGTGGATGCGGATACCATCGAGACAAATGGATCAGCTGTAAATGAAGAAACCATTGAGAAAGTAAAATTAGCTCAAAAAACACGAGGCGTGATTATTTTTACAGATCCAGATTATCCAGGACAGCGAATTCGAAATATTGTTTCAGAACGTGTTCCCGGATGTAAACATGCATTCTTAGATAAAGAAGAGGCTCGTCCTAAAAATGGCAAAGGTATTGGAGTTGAACATGCTTCTATTGCATCTATTCAAAAAGCACTAAAAGATGTGAAGCAAGAGTGGATGGGGGCAGCTATGGAGATTTCTCAAGAGGATTTAATCATAGCTCGTTTGATAGGAGATAGTAAAGCCAAGTCTCGACGTGAAAGAATAGGGAAGTTATTAAAAATTGGTTATGCCAACGGAAAGCAGCTCCATAAACGATTACACATGTTCCAAATTTCAAAAGAGGACTTTATCAGAGCTGTTGAGCAGATAAATAAGGAGGAAAAGGGATCGTGTTAAAAGATATTGCAACGCCTAATCGAACCAAGGAAATTTTAAAGAAATACGGTTTTACATTTAAAAAGAGTTTGGGACAAAATTTTTTAATTGATACGAACATTTTACATCGTATTGTTGATCATGCGGAAATAACAGAAGAAACGGGAGCTATTGAGATTGGACCTGGTATCGGGGCCTTAACTGAACAGCTAGCAAAGCGCGCAAAAAAAGTGCTGGCATTTGAAATCGATCAGCGTTTGCTTCCGATTTTAGCTGATACTCTTTCTCCTTACTCAAATGCAAAAGTTATTCATCAAGATGTGTTAAAAGCGGATTTAAAAGGGACGCTCGAACAAGAATTCGAAAACATAGAAGATTTAATGGTCGTTGCGAATTTACCGTATTACGTGACGACACCCATTTTGATGAAGTTATTAGAAGAGCAAATTCCGGTACGTGGAATCGTMGTTATGCTTCAAAAAGAAGTTGCTGACCGTATAGCAGCTAAACCGGGAACAAAAGAGTACGGTTCACTTTCTATTGCTATTCAATACTATACAGAGGCTGAGACGGTTATGATTGTGCCTAAAACAGTGTTTAATCCGCAGCCTAATGTAGACTCAGCTGTTATTCGATTGTTAAGAAGACCGAAGCCAGCGGTAGAAGTCCAAGATGAAGCATTCTTCTTCCAAGTTGTACGAGCAAGCTTCGGACAGCGCCGAAAAACAATTTTAAACAATCTAGTAAACAACTTGCCAAATGGAAAGCAGAAAAAAGCGGACATTGAACAAGCACTTTCAACTGCTGAAATTGATCCGAAACGAAGAGGCGAAACGTTATCTATTCAAGAATTTGGAAAGCTAAGTGATCAACTTTTAAAATCATTTCGCTAAATTATCACATTTTTATCATGAAGTCATAGGCTATGAAGAGAATTTATTTTTGAAGTAGCAAAGACGGAGTGAAGCATATGAACATCAAAATTGGTGATATAGTTACACGACCTTCTTATCAAAGAGATTTGCTTTTTCGTGTTATAGCTATTAATGACAGCGAAACGGGGAAATATGCGACTTTAATAGGAGAAGACGTTCGGTTGATTGCGGACGCTCCTTGTACAGATCTAGAGGTTGTGGATGCTAAAGAACAGGATCAAAGAAAAAAACAAGAAGAAGAACTTTTAGAAAGATCCTTGGAGCTTATTCAACAGGATTATCGGCTCGTTCGAGAGAAAACTGAATATAGCATGACAAATGGATACAGCCATTCACATCGCTTATTTCAAATTCCAGGAAAGGTCCTGCACGTAGACGGAGACCCTAATTATTTACGTAAATGTTTGTTGGTTTACGAAAAAATTGGTGTTCCTGTTTATGGTGTTCATTGCGTTGAGTCAGAAATGCCTGAGAAGGTTGGAAAGCTAATTGAGGATGTAAGACCCGATATTCTAGTGCTGACAGGTCATGATGCCTATTCCAAAGGAAAAGGAAATAAAGATGATCTCCTTGCTTATAGACATTCCAAGCACTATATTCAAACAGTCCAAGAAGCAAGAAAAAGAGTTGGTAATTTAGATCAGCTGGTGATTTTTGCAGGTGCCTGTCAATCGCATTTTGAATTATTGATTCAAGCTGGAGCAAACTTTGCTAGTTCACCTTCACGTGTAAATATTCATGCTCTTGACCCTGTGTATGTAGTAGCAAAACTAAGTTTTACTCCTTTCACAGATCGTATTAATGTATGGGACGTCTTACGTAATACATTAACGGGTGCTAAAGGTTTAGGAGGAGTAGAAACAAAAGGGCTGCTTCGCACGGGCATGCCTTATGAAAGCGATGAGTAGAAATAAAAACAACTGGTTACAGCATGTACACGCATGATGTGCAACCAGTTGTTTTTTCGTATGAAGCCAAAGTATACGCTTAATTACACAAAATCATTTTCAATATTTGCTAAAGATATACATATTTCGTTGAAAAACGAGCATACTAACAGCGAAATGTAGATTCATGTTGAAAATTATTTATTGACACAATTAGAGATAGATTGTTATAATTTTATGTTTTTGACTATTTTTCTAACATGTGTTACACTATACATAGTGAGGTGGACCAATATGGCGAAAACTTTGTCTGATATTAAGCAAGCGCTGGATTTGCACCTAGGCCAACGATTAACTTTAAAAGCAAACGGTGGTCGTAGAAAAACAGTAGAACGTTCAGGTGTATTAACAGAAACGTACCCATCTGTTTTTATCGTTGAATTAGATCAAGAGGAAAACTCTTTGGAGCGCGTTTCGTATAGTTACGCAGATGTGTTAACGGAAACAGTGCAACTGAAATTTTTCTAAGAATGACATAGGCAATATAGCAAGTGGTGATGAGCAGTGGACATTGGTTTACTGCTTTTTTATTGGTCTTTTTTTCAAATTATATATGCATTATTTTTTATACATACTATACATATCGTCCTCGCGTTTCTTATGTAAAAGAGCGAGGAGATTCATGTTGAAATTTCATTTTATACGTAAAGGAGCCATGTGCAATGTCAAGGCGTAGAGGGATTATGTCATCGAAGCTGAAAGAAGAACTGGCTAAAGAACTTGGTTTTTACGATACTGTACAAGCAGAAGGCTGGGGCGCTATCCGGGCAAAAGACGCAGGCAATATGGTGAAGCGAGCTGTAGAGCTTGCACAGCAGCAGCTGAAGCAATAGCATAGTGAAAATCAATGCTTATATGACTATTTAAAGTGAAATGAGGAAAACCGAAGTGTATAACCGCTTCGGTTTTTTTGTCCCAAAATGAAAGATAAAACAGAGGATTAAACAAAGATGTTTAAATGAACAGCTATATCTTGTTCATTTTATGATAAAATAGCGTTAAACTCGATAAGATGAAGTAGGTGAAGTAAGTTGAAATTAATGGTGAAAGCACCGGCTAAAATAAATTTGTCACTTGATGTGTTACATAAACGTCCAGATGGTTACCATGAAGTTAAGATGATTATGACAACAATTGATTTAGCGGACAGAATTGAACTTTCTGACCGTGAAGATGGACGAATTGTTATCTATTCTCATAATCGCTTTGTTCCAGATGACCAGCGAAATCTCGCTTATCAGGCAGCGCAGATTTTGAAGCGACGTTATAACATTTCAAAAGGTGTAAATATATTAATTGATAAACATATTCCAGTAGCTGCTGGATTAGCTGGAGGCAGCAGTGACGCGGCTGCTACATTACGCGGTTTAAATACGTTATGGGAATTAGGGTTATCATTAGACACACTTGCAGAAATAGGGGCTGAGATTGGCTCTGACGTATCTTTTTGCGTGTACGGAGGGACAGCTCTTGCTACAGGGCGCGGAGAGATTGTAGAGCATATTGAGGCACCTCCAAGCTGCTGGGTGATTTTGGCTAAGCCTGAAATAGGTGTTTCTACAGCAGATGTATATCGAAACTTAAAAATTGAAGAGATGGATCATCCTAAAGTAGATGAGATGGTTCACGCCATACAATCAGGAAATTATGATCAAATGTGTAGCCTTGTAGGAAATGTATTGGAAGCAGTAACGCTGAAAATGCATCCAGAAGTAGCTCTCATTAAAGAACAAATAAAGCGTTTTGGCGCCGATGCTGTGCTCATGAGCGGCAGTGGGCCAACTGTATTTGGACTTGTACAGCATGATTCACGTATGCATCGCATTTATAATGGATTACGTGGCTTTTGTGATAAAGTTTATGCAGTTAGGCTACTAGGTGAACGAATAACGCTTGAATAAATCCGTATGTTAATGTTATATTTACATTACAATATTCGGATTTTCAGGAGGATGTTATGAAGTTTCGACGTAGTGGACGATTAATTGATATGACCAACTATTTCATTCAAAACCCTCAGCGCCTTATCCCTCTTACGTATTTTGCAGATAAATATGATTCCGCAAAATCATCGATTAGCGAAGATATGGCGATTATTAAACAAACTTTTGAACAGCAGGGTATCGGAACTTTGGTTACGCTACCAGGGGCTGCCGGCGGAGTTAAATTCATTCCAAAGATGACGAATGAAGAAGCCGGTCAGCTTGTTCAAGAATTATGTGGGTTGATTGAAAAACCTGAGCGTTTACTGCCAGGTGGATATTTATATTTAACTGATATTTTAGGGAACCCCCGCGTTGTGAATAAAATCGGTCGCTTGTATGCATCGCTTTTTGCTAACCGCAAAATCGATGTGGTGATGACTGTAGCAACAAAAGGTATTCCTATTGCGTATGCGGTTGCTCAGTATTTAGACGTGCCCGTTGTTATTGTGCGCAGAGACAGTAAAGTAACTGAAGGATCGACCGTTAGTATTAACTACGTGTCGGGTTCATCTAAGCGCATTCAAACGATGCTGTTAGCTAAAAGAAGTTTAGCGGTGGGGTCAAATGTACTTATCATTGATGATTTCATGAAAGCTGGCGGTACTGTAAATGGAATGGTTAGCTTGCTTGAAGAGTTCGATGCAACTGTTGCTGGTATTGGAGTTTTAGTAGAATCAGAAGATATTGAAGAACGTTTAGTGGATGAGTATGTGTCCCTTGTACAATTAACAGAT
Source organism: Priestia sp. P5_B4 (assembly GCF_056400385.1). Lineage (NCBI taxonomy): Bacteria > Bacillati > Bacillota > Bacilli > Caryophanales > Bacillaceae > Priestia > Priestia sp. P5_B4. The sequence continues at coordinate 9,722 of NZ_JBFULJ010000028.1, read as the reverse complement.
GTAAATATCAAAGATAAACAAATTCGTGTACAAGAAGGCAATTACTTAAAATATATTTGATCAAGTAAGGGAGAGGAACATATGTTACAGGTTCAAACGAAAAATGCACCGCAAGCTATTGGTCCATATTCACAGGGAATTGTTGTGAATAACTTGTTTTACAGTTCAGGTCAAATTCCACTTCGTCCAGATGGTACGTTGGTCGAAGGAGATGTTCAAGTACAAGCTACTCAAGTATTTGAAAATCTAAAAGCAGTTCTTGAAGAAGCTGGAGCTTCTCTAAATACAGTTGTAAAGGCAACCGTGTTCATTAAAGATATGAACGACTTCGCAGCGTTAAATGAAGTCTATGGCGACTACTTCGGGGACCATAAGCCGGCACGTTCATGTGTAGAAGTTGCGAGACTACCTAAAGATGTACTTGTTGAAATTGAAGTTATTGCGCTTGTTAAAGGGTAATTAAATTAACAAATTTCTAACAAAAAGCAAGTAACTTCCAATTGTTCACTTTTTTTGCGAAAATTTTCTAAAAATTTTTTCTGAATAGCAGGAAAACACAAAATTCTGTGGAATTAAGTATGTAAAGCTTCGCATAGAAAAAGGTGGTGAACAAGATGGAAGTAACTGACGTAAGATTACGCCGCGTGAACACTGAAGGACGTATGAGAGCGATTGCTTCAATCACATTAGATGGTGAATTTGTTGTTCATGATATTCGTGTGATTGATGGTAATAATGGCTTATTTGTAGCCATGCCAAGTAAACGTACACCGGATGGTGAGTTCCGTGATATTGCACATCCAATCAATTCAAATACTCGCGGAAAGATTCAAGATGCTGTTTTAGCAGAATATCATCGTTTAGGTGAGGTAGAAGTTGAATTCGAAGAAGCGGGTGCTTCGTAAACATATGATACATTAAGAGTCTACTGAAAAGTAGGCTCTTTTCTTTTTGATTACCACTTATATAATTTCACACCTTTGTAAAACTTTAGCATTACCAAAAAATAAAATTCATGACTTATAAATGATTCCTTGAAATGCTGTCATTTTTGATATAATATTCTTAATGGATAAAAAGGTAAAATTGGAGGCCTGTTATGTCAAAAAGATATGCAGTCATATTGGCAGCTGGTCAGGGTACACGTATGAAGTCATCTTTATATAAAGTGTTACACCCTGTGTGTGGCAAACCGATGGTGCAACACGTAATTGATCAGTTATCACGTTTGGATTTAACAAATTTAATTACAGTTGTAGGTCACGGTGCCGAAAAAGTGAAATCACATGTTGGAGATAAAAGCTTATTTGCTTTACAAGAAGAGCAGTTAGGAACAGCTCATGCAGTAATGCAAGCAGAATCTTTACTTGCACATGAAAAAGGTACGACAATTGTTGTATGTGGAGATACTCCGCTTATTACAGCTGAAACAATTGAATCTTTATTAAAGCATCATGAAGCAACAAATGCAATGGCAACTATTTTAACAGCTCATGCAGAAGATCCAACAGGATATGGACGCATCATTCGAAATGAACAAGGGTCTGTTGAAAAGATTGTGGAACATAAAGATGCCACAGAACAAGAGCGTCTTGTACAGGAAATTAATACTGGTACGTATTGTTTTGATAATGAGAAATTATTTGAGACACTTTCAAAAGTTTCAAATGATAATGTACAGGGAGAGTATTATTTACCTGATGTTATTGAAATTCTAAAAAATGAAGGTCAAATTATTTCTGCATATCAAACATCCGATTTTGCTGAAACATTGGGCGTTAATGATCGATTTGCTCTGTCTCAAGCAGAAGAAACAATGAAAAAGCGCATCAACAAGCAGCATATGTTAAATGGAGTGACGATTGTGGATCCTTCTAACACGTACATTTCAGCAGATGCTGTCATTGGCAGAGATACGGTTATTTATCCTGGTACGGTTATTCAAGGAACAGTTGTAATTGGAGAGAATTGTGAAGTAGGACCTAACAGTGAAATTAAAGACTGCAAAATAGGTAATAATACTTCTATTCGCCATTCTGTTGCTCACGATAGTGAAATTGGTCACGAAGTCACAATTGGCCCATTTGCACATATTCGTCCTCAATCATTAATTGGAGATGAAGTGCGCGTAGGAAACTTTGTAGAAATTAAAAAAGCATCTTTTGGCAAAGGTAGCAAAGCTTCTCATTTAAGTTATATTGGAGACGCAGAGGTCGGAAAAGGTGTAAACTTAGGGTGCGGATCTATTACAGTTAACTACGATGGGAAAAATAAATTTTTAACAAAGATTGAAGATGGGGCATTCGTAGGATGTAACTCAAACTTAATTGCACCTGTAACAATTGGTGAAGGCGCCTATGTTGCAGCTGGTTCAACCGTAACGGATGATGTGCCAGGAAAAGCATTATCAATTGCTCGTGCGAAACAAGTAAATAAAGAAAACTATGCTGAAAAGCTTGATATTAATAAAAAATCCTGACGGAGGTTTCACAATAAAATGTCAAATGTATATGCTGATGAAAATTTAAAGTTATTTACGCTAAATTCAAACAAGGCTTTAGCTGAAGAGATCGCAAAAGTAATTGGTGTGGAATTAGGTAAATGTTCGGTTGATCGTTTCAGTGACGGTGAAATTCAAATTAACATTGAAGAAAGTATCCGTGGTTGTGATGTATTTATCATTCAATCAACAAGTGCTCCAGTTAACGAACACTTAATGGAATTATTAATTATGATTGATGCATTAAAACGTGCATCAGCTAAAACAATTAACATCGTTATGCCTTACTATGGCTATGCTCGTCAGGATCGTAAAGCTCGTGCACGTGAACCAATCACTGCCAAATTAGCAGCAAATATCATTGAAAAAGCGGGAGCTACTCGTATTATCACATTAGATTTACATGCTCCTCAAATTCAAGGTTTCTTCGATATTCCAATTGACCATTTAGTAGGTGTTCCAATTTTAGGTGAATACTTCAAAAGTAAAAACCTTGATGACGTTGTTGTTGTATCTCCGGACCACGGTGGCGTAACGCGTGCTCGCCGTTTAGCGGAACGTCTAAAAGCGCCGATTGCTATCATTGACAAACGTCGCCCACGTCCAAACGTAGCAGAAGTTATGAACATTGTTGGACAAGTGGAAGGAAAAACAGCAATCTTGATTGATGATATGATTGATACAGCTGGTACAATTACAATTGGTGCAAGTGCATTAATTGAAGCAGGTGCAAAAGAAGTATATGCTTGTTGTACACACCCAGTGCTTTCAGGCCCTGCGATTGAGCGTATTCAAAACTCTACAATCAAAGAGCTAGCTGTAACAAACTCTATTGCTTTAACAGAAGATAAGAAAATTGATAAAGTAACAGAACTTTCAGTAGCTCCGTTAATCGGTGAAGCGATTATTCGTGTTCACGAAGAGCAATCAGTTAGTACATTATTTGATTGATAAACAGAACCTCTTTCCATTTGGAAAGAGGTTTTTTTTGAAAAAATTTAAATGTGCTAACCCTTGATTTTAAAGCGCTTTGGACGGAAAGAACAAAGATATATTACTGTTCAAACTGGGTTTCATGTTTAGCAACCTTCTAAAAAGGGTACATTTTAAGTAGAAAACATACTGGAAGGTGAATAAAATGAGTATTTCAATTCAAGCAAATAAAAGAACGGATTTCAAAAATTCTACAAATAGAAAGATTCGCGACGAAGGAAACTTCCCAGCGGTTGTTTACGGAAATAAAACAGAATCCACACCTATTTACTTAAACAGTGCTGATTTTATTAAGACTATTCGTGAAGCAGGACGCAATGGAGTGTTAACATTACAAGTGGATAAGCAAAAATATTCCGTAATGTTACATGATATTCAAACTGATCCATTAAAAAACGAAATTGTCCACGCCGATTTCCAAGTGGTCGACATGAAGAAAGAAATTGATACTGAAGTTTCTTTATCTCTAGTAGGAGAAGCAAAAGGAACAAAAGAAGGCGGCGTATTACAGCAGTCTCTATATGAAATTTCATTAAAAGGCTTGCCGCAGGATATCCCATCGTCTATTGACGTAGATGTATCAGAGTTAGGAATTAATGATACAATCACAGTAGCGGATATTAAGGTAGATAAAAAGCTAGAAATTACGCATGGTGCAGAAGATACAGTTGCTTCTGTGCTACCTCCTCAACAGGAAGAAGAGCCGGACAGCGGCGAAGTTCAGGATGCTGAAGGCGATGTTGAAGCAACAAAAGAAAAAAATAACGAAGAATAATATAAAAAGACGTAACCAAAAGGTTACGTCTTTTTATGTGAATTGATTATAATAAAAGTGATACTATATAGTAATGTAAAACATTAAAGACATTTACCTATTATGTACAACTTACATAGAGTGGAAAGGAGTATCTATTTTGAAATTAATCGTTGGTTTAGGGAATCCTGGAAAAGAATATGACCGTACCCGTCATAACATAGGATTTATGGCAATTGATAAAATTGCTGAACAGTTTATGATTTCATTAGATAAAACAAAGTTTAACGGAATATATGGAACAGGTATAATAAAAGGAGAAAAAGTCATATTATTAAAGCCTCTAACATATATGAATTTATCAGGAGAAAGTATTCGCCCGTTAATGGACTATTTTGATATAGACGTCGAAGACTTGCTTGTTATTTACGATGACTTAGATTTACCGTGCGGAAAAGTAAGATTGCGTACAAAAGGAAGTCCGGGCGGCCATAACGGAATAAAATCAATTATTCAGCACTTAAAAACCCAAGAGTTTAACCGGATTCGTATTGGAATCGATCGTCCGAAAAACGGTATGAAAGTAGTTGATTACGTACTGGGGCGCTTTACAGAAGATGAAATGGTTCATATGGAAGAAGCGATGAAAACGTCTGTACACGCGAGTGAAGATTTTTTAGGTAAACCGTTCTTAGAAGTAATGAATCGCTATAATTAAGTAGAATAAAATTTCTCTCAATCGTCCATACTAACACTAAAAGATTTGGGAGGATTTGTATGTCTATTCATTATTTCTGTAGACATTGTGGCGCAAAAGTCGGTATGATAGAAAAGACAGCTCACAATACAGAAGCACTCGGTTTTAATCACCTAACCGCAGATGAACGAAAAGACTTTATTCACTACCATAATAGTGGAGATATCGTGGTTAAAATTATTTGTGAAGACTGTCAAGAAGCGCTAGAACGAAATCCAGACTATCATCAGTACGAAACATTTATACAATAAAAAGCTTTGGTCTCAAACCAAAGCGTTTTTCTGTTTAGTTTAGACATATCATGGGAGGAGGGAATTCCTTTGCGAGGGATTAGACAGCAATTTGAAGAAAATAAAGAAATTGGAGCTGTTGTCAGCAGTTTAGAAGAAGGTTTGAAAGAACAGTTAGTAACGGGAATTTCCGGTTCAGCTCGATCTGTATTAATGGCACTCTTAAATGAGGATAAAAAATACCCCTTATTAGTAGTGACTCATAATTTATATCAAGCTCAAAAAGTGTATGAAGACCTTTTGCATCTTTTACCGGAAAAAGACGTTTTCTTATACCCTGTTAACGATTTAGTTGCTACAGAAGTGGGGATTGCAAGTCCAGAATTAAAGGCTCAGCGAATTGAAGTACTCAATTATTGGAGTCAACATACAGGTGGAGTAGTTGTAACACCGCTTGCAGGAATTCGAAAGCTGCTGCCTCCTAAAGCAAGATGGGAGCAAACACAGCTGCCGTTTCAAATGGGAATTGACATCGACGTTGATCATTATTTAAAAAGGTTAGTTGAGTTGGGCTATGAGCGGGCATCGATGGTTTCAGCTCCGGGTGAGTTTAGTGTGCGCGGAGGAATCATTGACATTTATCCGTTAACAGAAGAACTACCTGTCCGAATTGAACTATTTGATACGGAGATTGATTCCATTCGTACTTTTACAATCGAGGATCAACGCTCTCAAGAGCAGTTAAAAGAAATTTCAATCGGTCCTGCTACGGAAATCATTGTGAACCAAAATGAAGTGGCCCAAGGAATTGAAGAACTAGAAGCACAGCTGGCTTCGACGCTGCAACAAGTAAAAAACGCAGCGCTAAAAGCTACCTTAACAGAAAATATTAAAGGTGAAATCGAACAGCTGCGTCAAGGTCAGCTTCTTGAAAATATGTTCAAGTATTTATCATTCTTCTACGAATCGCCTGCTAGTTTACTAGATTATTTACCAGAAGGCGGCCTTGTGATCTTTGATGAAACCACTCGAATTCAAGAAACGTCTGATCAGCTTGAAACAGAGGAAGCTGAATGGATAACCGAATTATTAGGACAGGGGCAAATTGTTCGAGACGTTCAATTATCTCATAAGCTCCCATCTCTTATTCAGCGAGCAAAACATCAGTTTTTATACTTATCGTTATTTTTGAAGCACGTATCGTATACGAGTCCGCAAAATATTATTAATATTTCATGTAAGCAGATGCAGCAGTTTTACGGCCAAATGAACTTATTAAAAAGTGAAATTGAACGTTGGAAAAATGCTAATTATACGGTAGTCCTCTTAGGAGCAGATAAAGAGCGCGTGAAAAAACTTGAAGGTGTGCTGGCAGATTATGATATTGATTCATCTATTTTAGATGGAAATGGTCAGCTTGTGCCAGGTCTTGTTCAAATTATTGAAGGCGATTTACAAATGGGCTTTGAACTGCCGATGCAAAAATTAGCTGTTTTAACCGAGGAAGAATTGTTTAAAAAACGGGTCAAGAAATCAAAACGTCGTCAAAAGCTTTCCAATGCAGAACGTATTAAAAGCTATTCAGAGTTAAACGTAGGTGACTATGTCGTTCACGTGAACCACGGTATTGGCCGTTATTTAGGAATGGAAACGTTAGAGATTAACGGTAATCATAAAGATTATATCCATATCAAATATGAAGGCTCTGACAAGCTGTACGTCCCTGTTGAACAGATTGATCAAGTACAAAAATATGTAGGCTCTGAAGGGAAAGAGCCAAAAGTATATAAACTTGGCGGAAATGACTGGAAGAAAGTGAAACGAAAAGTTGAGTCTTCTGTTCAAGACATCGCTGATGACTTAATTAAACTGTATGCAGAGCGTGAAGCAAGTAAAGGTTATGCATTTTCTCCGGATGGCGATTTACAAAGAGAATTTGAAACAGCTTTCCCTTATCAAGAAACCGAAGATCAGCTTCGTTCTGTACAAGAAATTAAAAAGGATATGGAACATGAAAGACCAATGGATCGTTTGCTTTGTGGAGACGTTGGATATGGAAAAACAGAAGTAGCCATTCGTGCTGCATTTAAAGCTGTGACAGATGGAAAACAAGTGGCTATTTTAGTGCCAACCACTATTTTAGCTCAGCAGCACTATGAAACCATCCGTGAGCGTTTTCAAGACTATCCAATTAACATTGGGCTATTGAGCCGCTTTCGCAGTCGTAAACAGCAGCAAGAAACAATTAAAGGGCTAAAAAACGGGACCGTAGATGTGGTGATTGGTACACATCGTTTACTATCTAAAGACGTGATTTATAAAGATTTAGGATTGTTAGTTATCGATGAAGAGCAGCGTTTTGGTGTAACGCACAAGGAAAAAATCAAGCAAATGAAAGCAAACGTTGATGTCCTTACACTTACAGCAACACCTATTCCACGAACATTACATATGTCTATGTTGGGCGTAAGGGATTTGTCTGTTATTGAAACGCCGCCTGAAAATCGTTTTCCGGTTCAAACATATGTAGTGGAGTATAATCCGGTTTTAGTTTGTGAAGCGATTGAGCGTGAGTTAGCGCGTGATGGCCAAGTTTACTTTTTATATAATCGAGTAGAAGATATTGAACGAAAAGCAGAAGAAATTTCGATGCTCGTGCCTGATGCTAGGGTAACGTATGCCCACGGAAAAATGAATGAAACCGAACTCGAAGCGGTTATCTTAAGCTTTTTAGAAGGCGAATATGACGTGATTGTGAGTACAACCATTATCGAAACGGGAGTAGATATTCCCAATGTAAATACGCTTATTGTCAATAATGCTGATAAGATGGGATTATCACAACTGTATCAATTAAGAGGGCGTGTAGGTCGTTCAAATCGCGTGGCATATGCGTACTTTACGTATCACAAAGACAAAGTACTGACAGAAGTAGCTGAAAAGCGTCTGCAAGCTATTAAAGAATTCACCGAATTAGGTTCTGGTTTTAAAATTGCTATGCGGGATCTTTCAATACGTGGTGCCGGAAACTTACTAGGTGCTCAGCAGCATGGATTTATCGATTCTGTCGGTTTCGATCTCTACTCGCAAATGCTTAAAGAAGCGATAGAGGAAAGGCGCGGGTCTGACGGAGAAAGTGTGAAATTTAATGTGGAAATGAATCTGGACTTAGACGCATATATTCCTGATCAGTACATTACAGACGGCCGCTTGAAAATTGAGATGTATAAGCGCTTTAGAGGAATTGAAGGACTAGAGGATATTCAAGAATTGCAGGATGAAATGATTGATCGTTTTGGAGAGTATCCGGCTGAGGTTGAGTATTTGTTTAAAGTAGCTGAAACAAAAGTATATGCAACGCAGAACTTAGTAGAATCTATTCTTCAGTCAAAACAAGAAATTTCTATTCTGCTGTCTGAAGAAGCGAGCTCAACGGTAGACGGCCAAAAATTATTCATGCTAGGTGATCAATTTGGCAGAATGGTCAGCTTAGGTATGGAAGGCAAGAAAGTAAAATTAGTGGTTAATGTAAAAGGACTTGCTCAAAAAGAATGGCTCAATATTGTGTATCAGTTAGTAAAAGGAGTAGCCACTGTTAAAAAAGAACAAGTTACGAATTAAAAAGAAGGCTCATTTTTGAGCCTTCTTTTTATATAGCCGAAATAAAAATAGCCAAATCCCCATGTTTTGGCGGTTTTTTGGACATTTTTTTAACAAAAGCACACTTTTTAACAAAAAAAGAGATGGTTGGTGAATAGAAGTTGTAGAGTGAAGAATACTAACCTCAACAAAGGTGAACCTTTTATCATATAGCCATCAGTGATATTCACCAACTATTTTAATCATCATATGAAAGAGAGGCTTCAATGAATGAAAGCAACAGGTATTGTTCGTCGTATTGATGATTTGGGTCGCGTTGTGATTCCAAAAGAAATTAGAAGAACGCTTCGCATCCGAGAGGGAGATCCGCTAGAGATTTTCGTCGATCGCGATGGAGAAGTTATTTTAAAGAAATATTCGCCAATTAGTGAATTAGGAGACTTTGCAAAAGAGTATGGCGAAGCGCTATACGATAGCTTGGGTCATCCTGTACTTATTTGTGACCGCGATGTATTTATTGCGGTAGCAGGAAGTTCTAAAAAAGAATACTTAAATAAAAACATTAGTTCGTTAGTGGAATCTGTTATGGAAAGCCGCAGTTCTTCTTTAGTAACTGATGGGAAAAACCTTGAATTTGTCGATGGATACGAAGAAAATATTTCTTCTTACACAATCGGTCCGATTATTGCAAATGGAGATCCGATTGGAGCTGTTGTCATTTTCTCAAAAGATAAGTCCCTTGGTGAAGTAGAGCATAAAGCGGCCGAAACAGCAGCTAGCTTCTTATCTCGTCAAATGGAGCAGTAAGCGTAATTATCTTTATTTTACATTATTTACTGAAAAGGTAGCAGTTTCTGCTGCCTTTTTTCATGCTGTCTTACCTTACCT
>NZ_JBFULJ010000027.1:0-26982 GCF_056400385.1 Priestia sp. P5_B4 | reverse complement strand
GGCTTAGAATACATTCGACGTATACATTCTGTCCTTTCACATGCTGGTGTACCATCAGTGAAGGTTTTGTATTCATTGCACCAAACGTTTCAGCTGCCCGCGGCTGAGAGGAAATTTTAGTTTCAGGTTTTGGTTTATCATGGTTGCATCCTAGCAGAGAAACTACACATAAGGCCGTCGTTAATAGTAAGCGCATAATACCATTCCTTTATCATTCGTTTCTCCATAGTGTTTACAAACTCTTTGTTTTTACTCATGACGTGCAAAAATCTCTGCATCGCTATGTATGCAGAGATCATTGATTTTTCATGGACTGAAACATATGAAACATCATGTTTGCCATTTGAATCGAATTCGAAAACTTTTCGACTTTATGAGGAATCGTTTGTTTGTAGTAGTGCTTGGATTCTAATTCAAATTTCTCCAGTTCTTCAGGATTTCTAGATAAACGCCGGTACCACATTGGCTGTTCACGAACAAAGTCGTTGAGTTTAGGACGAGACTGCATATACTCGTATATATCTTTTCTCATTGCGTTTAATCTTTCCTAAAGCCAAATGGATTCCCTGGCCCGGAAGCTGCTCCTCCACCGGATGGCTTAGATGGTTGAAATTGCTGCAGTACTTGTTGAATATTCGAAATAGCTGAATTTACATTTGTGATATGATTTTGCATTTGATTCAAGTCCATGTTTTTCAGCGAGGATACAATTGTACCCATAATATCTTTTTTCTCCTCTGTTGCAGCAGCTGGTTCAGCCTTTGCACTTTCTTCTGAACGATATGCCTCCCACATTGGATCTTCTGCACCGAATAAATACCAATCTTCATAAAGCTCTTTCCACGTTTTTTGCTGCTTTCGAACCTGTTCTACTAATTTTGGATGTGATTTTACAAATTGTTTAAATTCCACAACGGACGGATGAAGCTCTCGTTTGGTTTCCTTCACAGTCACTCACCTCATACTTAAATATAGCCTACTATATCTTAGAAAAAGAGAGCTCGTTTCGTGCACCTATTTCAAAAAAATTTTTATAGCTGTTTTTTTGAAGAAGCACGAACTGTGAACCAGTATGTAATGAAAATAGATAAAATGCTTAGCCAAAATGTAAAATAACCAATTTCAGACATATATGCATTGAGCATGCTGTATCTTGGCATCATAGAAAAAACGTAATCAATGATATCATTATGTACGGCCCATACAGCGGCAACAGCTAAATGCCATAATTTAATCCGGTAAAACGGCACGTATAAAAGCCCTTGAAAAGCCATTGCTGCATGAGAAGCCATTAACATAAGCATCATCCAATCGATGTATCCTGTTAACACATAGACCAATACATTCATTACGACGGCCCAAATCCCGTATTTAAACAGCGTGATCATGGCCAAAGCTTCAAACAGTGAAAAATGCTTTCCAAGTAAAAGACCGATAAGTACAATAACAAAAAACAAGCTTGCCGTTGGACTATCAGGCACAAATAATAAAAACTTCTTAGGTGTTTCCGCTAATTGACTCCCATACCAAATATATCCATACATTGTTCCTAGTATATTCACAATCAGCAAAAGCGTTAAAAAACGCTTATCTTTTAAGGTATACCATAACCAAGCCATTTAGAAAGTCTCCTTTACATTTAATCTCTTCTTTATTATGTACAGTTTTTGAACAATAGCAAGCACCTATCTCCTTGATGTGAAACACTACATTAAATAAATTCAAAAAAACCAGCCCTTTGGCTGGTTTTCACTATTCTTTTCCTAAGTTGCCGACAAACTCCGAGAGCGTTTTCAATTCTTTATCTGAACCTTTGAAAACACCTTTTGGCATATTACCTCTACCATTTTTTGCAATATTGGCGATTTCTTCAGGAGATAAATCAATTCCTGTTAAAGCCGGAGCCGCAGGGCCTCCCTGTAAGTTATCACCATGACAGGTCAAGCACGTTTGCTCTTGCATGATTTTGTAGCCTTCTGAATTTTTGTCAATCGCTACTTCTTCTCTAATTTTCCCTTGCTCTTCACGCGCTTTCCAATCCACCTGTGTCGCTGACTGCCACGTTAGGAAATAGACTGCTGCTATAGCCAAAAGCATGAATCCTGTTGCAAACGGCCTCTTAGCTGGTCTTCTTTCTGGTCCTCGATCAATGAACGGAGCAAGCATTAATGCGCCAAATGCAATCCCTGGAATAATAAATGCACCTATAATATTATATGGACCAGAAGCAAATGAATATTTAAGCAACTGATATAGGAACAAAAAATACCAGTCAGGAAGAGGCAAGTACCCCGTATCAGTCGGATCGGCAATACGTTCAAGAGGAGATGGATGAGCGATGGTTAAACAYAGATAACCGATTAAAAAAACTGCCCCTACCATCCATTCTTTTAGTAAAAAGTTTGGCCAGAATGCTTCTGTTTTCCCTGGAAATTCAGAGTAATCTTTTGGAATATTGGGTTTTCGTTCTGCAGGAACACGTGAATCTCCAACAAACTTCATCCCTTTACCACGATGCATGTTCTCCCTCCTTTTTCTCACTGTTCTAGTGAAAGTACTAACAACGGAGTATGTGCTTGATGCATATGATGACTAGTGTGATTGAATACTTGAATAAAGCGTATAAAATTTTATAGTGGTCCTGAAATTCCTTGTTTACGAATCATTAAGAAGTGGGCACCCATTAAGCCAAGTAGGGCTCCGGGTAAAAAGAATACGTGAATGGCGAAAAAGCGAGTTAGTGTTTGAGCACCAACGATGTCTGGATGTCCTGAGAGTAATGTCTTCACTTGCTGGCCTATAATTGGTGTGGATTCAGCAATTTGCAAACCTACTTTCGTTGCAAAGAGCGCTTTCATATCCCACGGCAACAAATAACCTGTAAAACCTAAACCTAACATAACAAAGAAAATTAACACACCCACAATCCAGTTTAACTCGCGGGGTTTTTTGTATGCTCCTTGGAAGAAAACACGAAGTGTATGTAAAAACATCATGACGATAACCAAACTTGCTCCCCAGTGATGCATACCTCGAACAATTTGTCCGAAAGCGACTTCATTTTGCAGATAATAAACGGATTCCCATGCATTTTTTATATCTGGTACATAATACATGGTTAAAAACATGCCTGATAAAATTTGAATAACGGTAACAAAAAACGTTAATCCACCAAAACAATACACAAATGCTGAAAAGTGATGTGCAGGATTTACGTGCTCTGGCACTTCATGATCGGCCACATCTCGCCATAAAGGAGTAATATCTAGCCGTTCATCCACCCAGTCATAGATTTTATTCAACATTTTCTATGCCCCTCCTTGTGGTTTGGCTTTTCCTAGATATAACGTACCGCCTTTTACTTTTTGAACGTATACATCTAACGGTCCCATCGGTGGTGTCCCCGGTACATTTTTACCGCTTTTTTCATACATTCCCCCATGACAAGGACAGTAGAAACGGTGTGGATAGTTTTTGTCACCAGCCCAGTTAACCGTACAGCCTAAATGCTTACAAATTGGTGACAGCGCGACGATTTCACCTTTATCAGTTTTGTACACCCAAGCCGATCTTGGCTCTTCTGATTTATGCCACGCATCCACTTGCTTGATTTTAAAATCGACACGTTTCGGCTCTTTTGTAATGTCTTTAACCTGCGCCACAGCTACTAAATCCTGACCCGCTTCTTTTTCTAAAATTGGATCTACTGCAAAGCGCACCATTGGCATTAACATTCCAGCAGCCATGAATCCCCCTACACCAGTGAGCGTATAGTTTAAAAACTGTCGTCTTGATACCCGATCACCCATGCTTTTCCCCCCTTTAAAAAAGTTCAGTCCAGAGAATTTTGGACACATGATGGACCATTCTATTAAACTAGGACATAATCATGATATATTAATATTTCTGGAAGGTCAATACAATAAAAACCTAAAACATGGAAATAACCTTTATTTTTCTAAATTTTTTGTCATTGTTTTGTTTGCGCTTCCATTGCTTATTCTACAGTCTTTTTAAACACTCCATCTCTCTACAAAAATCGGTAAGAGCTGTTGAACTTGTTCATGTATGAGCGTATACTTATGCGACTCATCTATATGCTCAAGCGGTAAAGCAGGTATCCAAATGCAGTACGCCCCTATTTCTTTTTCAAACTGCAGCCAGTCTCGGTCGCTAGTAAGCACAAAAAGATGTTTGACTTCATTGTCATTTATATGCTCATTCCAACGAAGTAATGTTTCATAAACAGCAGCTACTCCATCTTTTTTTAAGTATGTAAAACTAGGTGTTAAAATCACTCTTCCTTTAAATTGCCTCTCTAACTCTTCAGTAAGAGCAGTCGTATATTCACTCATAGATGCAGTAAGCTTTAAATCTTCTCCGAAATCAATCGGAATGAGTGGAACCAATACAGTATCAACATAACTTTTGGATTGTAAGTACACATCCATTTCCTTGGCCTGAAGCTTCAACTTCCTTCTCCTCTCAGCAAGCCCGCTAAAGCTTGTCTTATTTATTTTCCAAAATGAATAAGGAGATAAAAAAAGAGATTGACCTTTTTCTAAGAAGCTAGCCAATCCCTCAGTTATCTACTGTACATAATGGTTATTTAAATATTCGCTTAAGCGCTGAAATTCCTCTTTATCGTTTTCATCTAATGCTTTATCAATTAGTTCCATGATTTTTGATCGCTGAAACTTCTGAATAGATTCTTCCAATATTTGCTCAGCTAATACTCTGTCTTTTTCATTTGTTTGATTAGCTTTTGGCATATACGGATTGTCTTCCAGTACAGCCACATATTGAGGCGATGAATACAACGATCGGAAGTTTAATTGAATATAAATGTCTTCTTCTCGATTCAAACGAATATCATGAAATGATTTTTCTGCATCGGTTGTCATGATATTTTCTTTATAAAAACGAAATGGAGGGTCTTCCACACAGTGCGTAGACATCACCATCCCGCGAGGACAAAACTGTGCTTGCTCAACGAAGTGAACTCGTTTCATCAATTGATCATGGCTCATCAAATAATTTAAAATCCATACACATTCTCTTCGCTTCAGCTGATAATTCGTTAAAAACCAGCGAACAAATTCTTTTTTCTCGTTGACAGTAACAGGGGTCGTCATATTCTCACTTCCCTCCTCTGTGTTTAAACTCTCAGTTAAAACACCTTTTACAGTTATTTATTCCACACGGCAGCAATAAAATCCTCTGAACTATTATTTATTCTTCTAATTGAAATAATATGTCTTGAATTTCATCTACTGTTGGATCCATTGCTAATAAGGCTTGGAAAATCCCCTTCGCTTTCGAGCGCTGTCCTTCTTCTAATAAGAAGTAGCCATACTCTTCTAAAAACGCATACTCTTCTTTAAAAACAGTGTATGCAGATTCGTAGTATTTTAGCGCTTCTTCATAATTTTCTAATTCTTGGTGAGCTTTTGCTAAATCCCATTCAAAATGAGGGTCATGCTCATTATATTCTTTGGCGTGCTCTATATTCTCTACTACATCTTCATATCTCTCTTGACTCATATAAAGTTTAGAGAGAGTTAAAATGGCTTCAATATACCCTGGATCTAGTGCAATCGCTTGTTGAAATGCCGATTCAGCGTCTTCTTCTAGACCGCGCTTTAATGCTATCTTCCCTTTAAAAAAGTAAAGTTCTTTTTGAAATTCATCCTGCGCAATACCTTCGTTAACAGCCACCGCAGCCTCTTCTAGCATCTCTTCATGTTCATATGATTTTGCTAAATATAAATAAAGAGAATGGTACTCACGGTCTAGCTCTTTTAGTTCTGTGAACTTTTCAATAGCGGTCTGATAATGACCTGCTTGATACGCTGAAATCGCATATTCAAATAGTGTGTTAATCTCAAGCTTATCTTTTAGCGCTTGATCAAAGTAAGGAAGCGCTTCTTCAAACTGACCGATACCTGCTAAACTTTCAGCTAATCGCTGACGAAGATCCGTGCCGTTAAATTCTTTTTCTGTTTTTAGCAGCGTTTGATAAAAAGGAATCGCCTTTTGATAAATTCCTTGACTGCTGTAAAATTCACCGAGCCCAAAATCTATAACCGGCTCATTTGGAAGCATTTTTTTCGCTTCCATTAACTTTTGCTCACTTACTTCACTAAGGCCTTGCATTTGATATAAGTCAGCTACAAGAAGCAGAGCTGGCACGTAGTTATCATCTTCGCTGCTAATTTGATTTAAAATATGAATCGCTTCTTCTTCTTCTTCTAAATCGATAAGCATTTCAGCTTTTAATAAATACAGCTCGCCTTCTTCTGGGTATTTAGCGATGAGCTCGTCTATTAAAGGCAGCGCATCATTTACTAGTCCCCACTCTTGAAGCTGTTCAGCCATTAAAAATTTTTCTTCGTCTGTAGCTTTATCTTTCAATTCATGAATAAGGGCAAGACCTTTTTCAATTTCATTGGATTCTACGTAACCTATCGCGCGGTCTAGTTCTTTCACACACAATTCTCCTTTATTATTACATTCACTTTTTATATACAAATAAAACGAATTAATTTTCTATTTTTTCCAAACCGAAGCAAGAACACTTGCTTCTATACACCATGATAAAATAGTTTGAGCGTTTGTTCAACAAATCAATTTGAATGCGCTTACATTATTCGAATGAAAATCCGAACGAGTTTGATTCTCTATCAAGAATATCAATTCATCGTTCGGATTTTCCTTCAACCAAAATGCGCTTGTTCCAGCCTCTTTCTTATTCGCTTAGTTTATCAAGATCTTCAAAGAAAGTAGGATAGGAGACGTGAATAGCTTCACTTCTCATTAGTGTTACCTCTCCCGTTGCAATGGCTGCTGCGACCGCAAGCATCATTCCAATTCGATGATCTCCATAGCTGTCTACTTCACCGCTTTTTAGAGCCGTCTTGCCTTCAATGATGAGGCCATCAGCTGTTGGAATAACAGAGGCACCTAGCTTGCTTAACTCCGTTGCAACCGTATCGATACGGTTCGTTTCTTTTACTTTTAATTCTTCGGCATCTTTAATAACTGTTTTCCCATTCGCCTGAGTCGCCAAAAGAGCGATCACTGGAATTTCATCAATTAAACGAGGAATTAAATCCCCCCCAATTTCAATCCCTTTCAACTGAGACGTTTCAATCGTCAAATCGCCAATAGGCTCTCCATTTTGAATACGTTCATTAGAAATTGTAAGGCGTGCACCCATTTGCTGAAGCACATCAATAATACCTGTTCTTGTAGGATTGAGTCCGACGTTTTTCAAAACGATTCGGCTGTTTGGAACAATGGCTCCTGCAACAAGAAAGAACGCAGCTGAAGAAATGTCACCAGGTACGTATACATCCGTTCCGCGCAGAGATTGTCCTCCTTCAATGCTTACAGTCGTTCCATCTACCTCTACGTCTACTCCAAAGGCGCGAAGCATACGCTCTGTATGGTCCCGTGATGTAAAAGGCTCGGTTACTTTTGTTGTGCCTTCCGCATGAAGTCCCGCTAGTAAAATCGCTGATTTTACTTGTGYACTTGCTACAGGAGAATGGTAATGAATTGCTTTTAAAGCTCCTCCTCGAGTGGATAAAGGCGTATATTGGCCGTGCTCACGCCCATCAATCTTTGCACCCATAGAGCGCAGGGGCACCGTAACGCGACTCATAGGACGCTTGGCAATCGACTCATCTCCAATTAGAGACGTATGAAATGGCACACCTGCAAGAATCCCAAGCATTAAACGAGTAGTCGTTCCTGAATTTCCTACATCTAAGATGGAAGCAGGTTCACTTAACCCTTCGATACCTTTACCTTCCACTTCGACATACTCGTCTTCTCTTTTAATCGATACGCCCATCTTTTCAAAACACGAAATCGTACTTAAGCAATCTTCCCCCGCTAAAAAATGATTAATCGTTGTTTTCCCTTCTGCCATCGCTCCGAACATCACAGCTCTGTGAGAAATCGATTTATCTCCAGGAATAGAAATTTCTCCTTGGAGAGATGAAAGATTAGTTTTTAATTGTTTTCCACTCATTTCATTCACACCTTTCGTACATTAAGAAATAAACGTCTGATATTGATGCTGATGGAGACACGCTCTTGCCCGCTTTCTATCTTCCTCTGTTTGAAAGCTCAAACGTAATACTCCGTATATGTCTTCTCGTGTTTCTAAAATTCGAATGTTTGTAATACTGATTTCATCTTCTGCTAAATAACCCGTTACTTCTGAAATAATCCCCGGATAGTCAGGAACATCCACATAGAGATCATAAAAGGATGGAATCGCTCCTTTGGTTCGTACAGGAAGCTGATCTCTAAATTGTTTTGCTTGTGAAAAATATGTATAGATATCGTTCGCGTCTTTTCGTTCGATCATATTTCGCACGTCGTTCATTTCTTCAAGCCAGTGGTCAAACATTGAAAGAAGCGCATCCTGGTTATGAAGCAAGATATCTCTCCACATCGCTGGACTGCTTGAAGCAATACGTGTAATATCACGAAACCCTCCAGCTGCAAGCTGCGAAACTAGCTGGTTGTCTTGTTGGTAATATTCTGCTTGATGAACAAGGCTTGCAGCAATAATATGAGGAAAATGGCTGATGACACCCGCTAATTTATCATGTTCTTTTGGTGACATCACAATAATTTTAGCTTTTGTACCACTTAGCAATTCCTTTAAACTGCCTAAAGCCTCCGAAGAAGTAGAAGATGAAGGTGTTAATACATACATTGCATTTTCAAACAAATGAGCTTTAGAAGCAGCTACTCCGCTTTTATGAGACCCCGCCATTGGGTGACCGCCGATAAACTCAATACCTTTAGCAATAAGAGCTTCCGCTGTTTTCACGACCTCTTCTTTTGTACTTCCTACGTCTGTGACGATAACAGACTGTTTAAGCGTAAAATGTTCTAACTGTTTTAGCACTTCCGCTGCTTGAGTGACCGGAATGGCAATAACAATATAATCCGCTTGCTCCGCGCCTTGTTGTAAAGAAGAAGCCGCTTGGTCAATTACACCTAGGGTTTTGGCAAGCTCCAGCTGCTCTTGATTAATGTCAAAACCTATTACATCAAGATGATGATGCGTCTTTTTTATATTAAGTGCCAGCGATCCTCCAATTAACCCCAAACCTATAACAAAAACATTTTCTTTCACTTTCCTTCACCTCATTGTACATATGAAGATGAGAGTGTGAAATCACACTCTCATCTTTTACTATATTAGGTATTAAGCTTTCGCTGCTGCTTGGTTAACAAACTGCTGAAGCAATTCAATAATTTGTTCATTTTGTTCTTTTGTTCCCACTGTAATACGAACGGAAGTTGGGAAGCCTAATGCATTCCCTGAACGAACAATAAATCCGCGTTGCAATAAAAATTGAAACACTTCATCGCCTTGACGACCAAAATCGATTAGAACAAAATTAGTGAAAGACGGATAATAGTTTAAGCCATTCTTATCACAGAAAGCATAGTATTGCTGCAAACCTTCTTCATTTTTCTTTTTACACTCTTCAATGAACGCTTGGTCTTCAAGAGCAACAATTGCTGCTTTTTGAGCCATGCGGCTTGTATTAAAAGGTTCACGAGCCGGCTCAATTTTTTGTAGCAATGATTCGTTTGCAATACCGTAACCAATGCGCAAAGAAGCTAAGCCGTATGCTTTTGAAAATGTGCGAAGTACAATTAAGTTTTCGTATTCATTCAAAAACTCTACCGTATCCGGATAGTCGGCTTGATCTGCTGCATACTCAAAATAGGCTTCATCCATAACGATTAATGTATGCTTAGGAACTTGTTTCATAAAAGAAATTAACTCATCGCCCTTCACATACGTTCCCGTTGGGTTATTAGGACTGCATACCCACACAATTGTCGTATTTTCATCAATTGCACGAAGCATAGCATCTAAATCATGATCTCCGCCGCGCAGCGGTACTTCACGAATTTCTGCACCTTCAATTACGGCATTGTGCTTATATTGAGGAAATGACGGCGTCGGCATGACAGTATTTGTATCAGCCGATAGCAAAGCTCGGCAAATAATTTGAATGACTTCATCAGACCCATTTCCAAAAATCAGCTGATCTTGCTCTACGCCTACGTGCTTTGCTACTGCTGCACGCAGTTCAGCTGCATAGCCGTCTGGATAAAGCGCCATATTTTCGATTTCTGCAGCAATCGCCTCTTTTACTAAAGCAGAACTGCCGTAAGGATTTTCATTAGATGCTAATTTTACAACGCGATCTAAATTAAATTCACGCTTTACTTCTTCAATTGGCTTACCTGGTTTATATGGAGATAAAGTTAGTAATTGTTCTTTTACCTTCAACGTGTTACACCTCGCATTTTTGTATAGGCGAAACGATGGATGCAACATACTCCTCAATTTGATTTAATCCGTCCCGGCGTGTATCCTTATTTAAAAGAACTTGTTCAAGCTGGCCAATTTTATTAACAATTGCACTTCCAATTACAATGCCGTCGCTATGTTCCTTTAACACCTCTACTTGTTCACTTGTTGAAATCCCAAAACCGACGGCAACCGGTATAGAAGCTGCTGCTTTCACATCTTCTAAAAAGGTGCCAATATCAGCTGGCAACGTAGAGCGAACCCCAGTAACGCCTAAAGACGATACGCAGTATAAGAAGCCTGTTGCATCTGCAGCGATTTTTTGGATACGCTCTTTAGATGTAGGAGCAACCATTGAAATGTACGCAACTTCATTTTCAGCGGCAAGCTCTCGGATACGGCCACTCTCTTCGTACGGTAAATCCGGAATTAGCACTCCATCTATTTCATTTTCTCGCATTAACGCGAAAAAGGATTCTAAACCTAATTGTAACACAGGATTAAAATAGGTAAAGAGAATTACCGGTATTTTCACACCTTTTTTTCTCATCACCGATACAAGCTTAATGGCTTTTGAAATAGACATGCCGCCAGATAAAGCTCTTTTAGATGCCTCTTGAATAATTGGACCATCTGCTAAAGGGTCAGAATATGGTACGCCTAGTTCTAAAATAGAAGCACCTTGCTTTTGCAAAGACAAAGCAATTTCCACCGTTGCATCTTCATGAGGATCTCCTGCTGTAATAAATGGAATAAACAATGTTTCATGTTTAGGTAGTCTCGCTTCAAACGTATTCATGTTCTTCTTCCTTCCCTTCTAGCAAGTTTACTAATGTATGAACGTCCTTATCTCCTCGACCTGACAAGCAAATTAAAATGGTTTCTTCTTTCGTCATGCTTTTAGCCAGTTCAAATGCTTTTGCCAGCGCATGGGCGGACTCAATAGCCGGGATGATTCCCTCTGTTTTCGCCAGCAGCTGAAGAGCTTCGATTGACTCATCATCCGTTACACTTTCATATTCTACTCGTCCAATAGATGAAAGGTGAGAATGCTCTGGACCGATACCTGGATAATCCAAACCTGCTGAAATAGAATAAGGCTCTGTAATCTGACCATTTTCATCTTGAAGTAAATACGTGAGCGTTCCGTGAATAACACCTTTTGTGCCTTTAGCCATTTTAGCAGCATGGAGGGCTGTATTTAGTCCTTTCCCTCCTGCTTCTACGCCGATCAAGCGTACATTTTCTTCTTTAATAAAATCATAAAACATTCCGATTGCATTACTGCCGCCTCCGACGCATGCCACGACAGCATTCGGAAGTTTGCCTTCTACCGCTGTAAACTGTTCTTTTGCTTCTTCTCCAATAATTTTTTGGAAATCTCGAACCATTTTAGGATAAGGGTGCGGTCCAATAGCCGAACCAATTAAGTAAAAATGATCTTCACAATGTTGAACCCAATAGCGAATCGCTTCATTTGTTGCATCTTTTAGCGTTTTTGTTCCAGAAGTTGCAGGAATGACTTCCGCTCCTAGAAGCTTCATGCGAAAGACGTTCAATGCCTGACGTTCAATATCTTCTTCTCCCATGAATACTTTACATTCCATTCCGAACTTTGCAGCTACTGTAGCTGTGGCTACCCCATGCTGACCCGCTCCTGTTTCAGCAATAATTTTTGTTTTTCCCATACGTTTAGCAAGTAAAATCTGTCCAATGGCATTATTGATTTTGTGAGCACCCGTATGATTTAAGTCTTCACGTTTTAAATAAATTTTTGCCCCGCCGAGCGTTTCGGTAATATTATCAGCATATGTTAAAGCCGTTGGTCGCCCAGAGTAGTTAACAAGTAAGGATAGATACTCATCTTTAAATGCCGGATCTTTCATTGCTTGATTCAAAGCTGCTTCTACTTCTTCAAGTGGCTTCATTAATGTTTCAGGTACGTATTTTCCGCCAAATTCACCAAAGCGGCCAAATTCATCAGGATGATTGTATGTCATAGTATGATCTTCCTTTCAATCTCTATAATTTTTGTATAGTCCTTCGTTCCATTTGTTTCAATACCGCCAGAAATATCAATCGCCCCAGGCTTGTAGGGTAACAAGTTTTCAATGTTACAAGCATTGATTCCTCCAGCAATAAAGCATTTTTTACCTAACCTTTGGGCAGCTGATTCATACTGAGGAACGAAACTCCAATCAAAAGCGACGCCCGTTCCTCCAAATTGTTCTTTAACCTTGCTATCAATTACATACCCGTCAGCCTCTTCATATACATGCATTTGCTGCACCGTTTCTTTATTGTGAGGGAGCGCTTTCCACACTTCATATCCACGCTGCTTTAACCGACGTACGTCCGCAGCTGTTTCTTGCCCGTGGCACTGAATTACATCTAAATTTGTTACGGAGGCAATTTCAATTATTTGATCTACCGGTGTATTAACAAATACCCCTACTAGCGAGACTTGTTTTTTTATTTCATCCGTTACAAACTCATTTACTCGTTCAGGCTTTACATATCGTTTACTTCTAGGATAGAAAATAAAGCCAATGTGAGTAGCAGCCGACTTTTCAATTAAAGCTATATCTTGTTTTGATCGAATACCACAGTACTTAATGAGCATATTCACTTTCCCCAAACAGCTTTTCAATCGCTTTGGTTTGATTATCCTGCCTCATAAGCGATTCCCCTACTAAAATAGCTTTTGCTCCCGCTTCTTTTACGTAGGAAACATCATCGTATAAGTAAATTCCGCTTTCACTCACTAACAGCTGATTTTTCGGAACATGCTTGGCGATTTCTTTGGTCTGCTGCACGCTGGTTTCAAACGTGTGAAGGTTTCGATTATTAATGCCAATAATCTTCGGGGTAAATACAGCTAGCAGCTTTTCAAGCGTTTCTAAAGAATGCACTTCTACTAAACAATCTAACTCTTTTTCAGCAGCTTGAAGATAAAGCTCTTGCAATTTTAATGGTTCAAGTGCTTCTCCAATGAGTAAAATAGCGTCAGCACCGATTCTTGCACTTTCTTCCACTTGAATGGAATCAATGATGAAATCCTTGCGAAGCACAGGGATAGAGACATGCTGTTTAATGTCACTTAAAAACGTTCGATTCCCTTGAAAATAGTGCTGATCTGTTAACACAGACAAAGCATCTGCTTTCCCTTTCTCGTAGGCTTTAGCAATTTCCACAGGCTGAAAATTCTCTTTTATTAATCCTTTGGAAGGAGAAGCTTTTTTCACTTCTGCAATAAGAGCCAGCTCTCGATTCGGATTTGATAAAGCGTCTAAAAATGATCGTTTTGCAACATTTTGCTGTTCGGGTAACTGTAAGTTTTGAATTTCTTCTTTTTTTGTTTCAATAATTTTATTGAGCATGTTCAACCACCTTTTTCGATTTCAATCGTTGTAATTGTGTGTATGCAGCACCTGATTCAATTGTTTCTAAAGCTACAGCTACTCCTTCTTCAAAAGTAGAAACATTTCCGCTAACGTAAATAGCTGCAGCAGAGTTTAATACGACTGCGTTTTTAGCAGTTACATTGCTTTTATTTAAAAATAGCGATTCAATAAGCTCGGCACTCGATTTCGCATCTTCTACCACTAAGTCTTCAAGCTTCCCTCTCTGTAAGTGTACATCCTCTGGTGCAAGCGCATATTCTGTAATGACATTGCCCTGTACTTCTACAACATCCGTTACATCCGTGGCACTGATTTCATCTAAACCGTCTCTGCCCGCAACCAGAAGGACGTGGTTAGCTCCCAGTACAACAAGCGCTTCTGCTAATTTTCGTGCAAGCTCAATGGAATAAACGCCAATTACTTGCTTTGTGCAGTTAGTAGGGTTTGCTAATGGACCTAATGCATTAAAAACCGTTCTAAATCCTAATTCCTTTCGAGTAGCAGCAACATGTTTCATAGCAGGGTGATAAAGCGGCGCAAATAAAAAGGACATATTGAGGTCAGCCACCGCATTTTTCACTTCTTTTTCATTTCCTTGAATCCATATATCCAGATGTTCTAACACGTCGGCACTTCCGCTTTTAGAAGATACGGCTCGGTTCCCATGTTTCGCAACCTTTACTCCCGCAGCAGATGCCACAATCGCACTAGCCGTTGAGATATTAAACGTAGAGGCCCCGTCTCCTCCGGTACCGCATGTATCTACTACGTTTAATTCTTCTAGAGAAATAGCATTCATATTATTTTTCATACCTCGGACAAAACCAACAATTTCATCGACGGTTTCTCCTCGATACGTTAAGATGGTTAGCACGCTAGCAATTTGAGCTGCCGGGACTTTACCGTTCATAATATCATTCATAATTTTTTCTGCTTCTTCCGCTGAAAGTGACTCACCGCGCAAACACTTTTTTAACAATTCTTTAAACATATACATCCTCCTTTTTATCGTAGATGTCTTGGGCTAATTGAATTGTTTTGATTAAAGCGCTAGCTTTATTGCGGGTTTCTTTCCACTCAAGCTCCGGTTTTGAGTCAGCAACCACTCCTGCTCCAGCCTGGATATAAGCGGTCTGGTCTTTCAAAAGAATGGTCCGAATCGCAATGCACGAATCAATGTTTCCATCAAATCCGAGATATGCTACGGTTCCTGCATATACATTTCGCGCAACTGGTTCAATTTCATTTAAGATTTGCATCGCTCGCACTTTTGGAGCGCCAGATACGGTACCCGCTGGAAATGCAGAAAGCAGCGCATCAATGGGATGTACTTTTTCGTCAAGGCGCCCTGTCACTTTAGAAATCAAGTGCATGACGTGCGAAAAGTTAACCTGCTGCATTAATACTGGTGTTTGGACACTTCCATACTGTGCAACTCGGCCGATGTCATTTCTTGCTAAATCCACGAGCATATAGTGTTCTGCCCGCTCTTTTTCATCGTTAATTAAGTCTTCGTATAAGCGCGCATCTTCTTCTGCATCCCTGCCACGTCTTCTCGTTCCTGCAATCGGATGAATTTCTAAATGGCCGTTTTCAATTTGAATCAACCGCTCAGGAGAACTTCCAATTAGCTCCACGCCTTTTACTTTCACGTAAAATAAATAAGGGGACGGATTAACTAATCGCAATACTCTGTAAATATCAAATCCAGCTACGGTCGTATCAATTTGAAATCTCTGCGACAATACGGCTTGAAAAACATCTCCGCTTTTAATGTATTCCTTAATTTTTTCCACATCTTGCACAAATTTATCTTTTTGGTATGACGATGTTACGCCTTCAAAGCTAACTTCGCGCTGCTCGCTTTCAAACATCATTGGCTTTTCTTTCACCGTCTGCGCTATTCTTTCAACATATCTATTGATCTCTGCTAAAGCTTCACCGTATTTTTCTTTTTTCTGCTGCTCTTTGTCTTGCTCATTAAGCTGAATGTAGTGAATCACCATAAGCTCTTTTGTTTGATGATTGTAAGCAAGCATCGTTTGACAATAGATAAAGTGAAAAGTAGGCATGTTCAAATCATTTTGGGCATGTACGTTCACTTTTTCAATTTGCGATACTGCGTCGTAGCTGATAAACCCTACTGCTCCTCCTTTAAAAGGAAGTGCAAGGTCTGGTACTTTCACTTTCAGCTCTTGCTGAATTTTACAAAACACCTCTTTAAAGCTATCTCCTTGCAGCATAGGCTGAAGCTGCTTATTTTTTGCTAGATAGGTTCCTTTTTCTTCCTCAACATACAAAAATGGATTTAAGCCAATAAAAGAATAATTGGACCATGGTGATGATTCATCATTACTTTCAAGCAAATATACGGCTTCATCTTTTACTTGTTGAAAAAGATCAACAGGTGTCATGCTATCKATAAATATTTTTTTTATAATTGGAATGGTTAAATACTCTGTAGAGTCTTCTAAAAAAGAAGTATACGTGTTCGTCATATCTTTCAATCCTCCATTTCATGGAGAATGAGAATAGATGAGGTTATATAAAAGAGGATATAATAAATAAACCCAAAGACACATCAAAAATGGGCCTTTGGGTATACGAATGGTAAAATTCACTCAACTAAACTCTGCTCAACTGTCTCATTCTCGGCTACCCTAATCTCAACTAAACTGTCTATTGTTTTCTCATAACTAAAATCTCTAAACTAACTTGTTACCAATTGTAGTACGTTTCAAATCCATTTGTCAACTACTATCTACTTGGCTTTAGACGAAACTAAGCTTTAAGCTCTTCATTCAGCAGTTTAAGAATCACTTCATCTTCTACTTGTTGAACAAAAGGTTTGCCTATGCCTTCAAGCAGTACCATGTGAACATTGCTTGATTTAGACTTCTTGTCCGCTTTCATTCTTACGAGCAGTTTTTCAGCTGAAAGATGCTTTGGGACAGACGTCTTGTAGCCAAATTTTCCAAACCATTTCGCAATGTCGTCCACAGAGAACTGACTTTTTTCAAGAACATTGCTGACTTTCATAGCAAACAGCATACCAATCGCTACGCCTTCTCCGTGACTGATTTGTCCATAGCCGCACTCCGCTTCGATCGCATGCCCTAGCGTATGTCCAAAGTTCAGGTGAGCGCGAACGCCAGCTTCTGTCTCATCTTCTTTTACAACAGATGCTTTGACTAAAATACCGTTTTGAATAGCATAAATTAATTTTTCATCTTGTAAATCAGTCAGCGATTGTATATTTCGCTGAAGCCATTTATAAAATGCTTCATCGTGAATAAAAGCGTGTTTAATCACTTCTGCAAAACCGGAACGCCATTCTCTTTCGGGAAGCGTTTTAAGAAGATCAATATCATAAACAACCGCTTCAGGCTGATAAAAAGCACCAATCATATTTTTTCCAAGCTCATGATTAATGGCTACTTTACCGCCTACAGCACTATCGTGAGCAAGAAGCGTCGTTGGCACTTGAATAAAAGAAATTCCTCTCATGTATGTAGCGGCTACAAATCCAGCTAAATCGCCTACTACTCCTCCCCCAAAAGCAATAACGAGCGCATTGCGGTCAAGCTGCTGTTCGAGCGCAAATGTCTGACAATCGTAGTAATGTTGAAATGACTTTGCATGTTCACCGCTTGGCACTACGTATTTAGCCACTTTAAATTTTGTCTCAATGGCTTTTACAGCCGCTTCTCCATAATATGAATCTACAGCTGAATCGGTGATGATTAACACGGACGACAGATTAGGTTTTACACTCTCGATAATAGAAGGCAGCTTTTCAATTAATCCATTTCCTAAATAAAGAGGGTATGTTTTGGATAAAGTTTGAATATCAATTTGCAACATTAAAACTCCCTCGCATGTGCACGCATTTTCTCAATATTTTCAGCAATTAAATCAATTCGGTCTTGTCCAAACTGTTCGATTAGCGCATCAGCCAATTCCCAAGCTACAACGGCTTCTGCTACAACGCTTGCCGCCGGCACAGCGCAGCTGTCTGAACGTTCGATGCTTGCCTCGAAGGCTTCTTTTGTTTCAATATCAACACTTTTTAACGGCTTGTAAAGCGTTGGAATAGGCTTCATTACTCCGCGTACTACAACTGGCATACCTGTTGTCATGCCGCCTTCAAAGCCGCCTAAGTTGTTTGTTTTACGGGTATACCCGTTCTTTTCATCCCATAGAATTTCGTCATGAACTTCGCTTCCTGGTCTGCGAGCCGCTTCAAATCCAATCCCAAACTCAACGCCTTTAAATGCATTAATGCTCATAACAGCTGCAGCAATCTTCGCATCTAATTTACGATCGTAATGAACATAGCTGCCTACTCCTGCTGGCACGCCTTCAATAATAACTTCTACTACGCCTCCGATAGAATCGCCATTTTTCTTAGCATCATCGATTGCTTGCATCATGTCCTTCTCAACAGCTGAGTCAAAACATCTTACTGGAGAAGCTTCAGTGACTTCTTGCAGTTCCTCTAAGCTTTTGTATTGAGGCGGATTTGCCTGTACGCCGCCAATTTCTAATACATGTCCAGCTACAGAAATCCCGAACTGAGCAAGGATTTGACGAGCGACTGCACCTGCTGCTACCCTTACAGTTGTTTCGCGAGCTGAAGAACGTTCTAATACATTTCTCATATCGCGATGACCATATTTAATAGCGCCGTTTAAATCGGCATGCCCTGGTCTTGGTCTTGAGATTTTGCGCTTTACTTCTTCTGATTCTTCTTCAGAAATTGGCTCGATGCCCATAATTTTTGTCCAGTGTTTCCAGTCGTTATTTTCTACCGCTAACGTAATAGGAGATCCTAGCGTATAGCCGTGGCGGACACCGCTTAAAATTTCCGCTTGATCTTTTTCAATTTGCATACGTCTTCCGCGACCATGACCTTTTTGTCTTCGCGCTAAATCTGTATTGATGTCTTCGGCTGTTAAAGGAAGCCCTGCCGGAACACCCTCTAAAATAGTAGTCAATTGTGGACCATGTGATTCTCCTGCTGTTAAATATCGCATAATCGTACCTCCGCTTAATATGTATTATTCGTCAGAATTTTTCCATTTTTAAATATGACTATACCATACTATAACATAAGAATGTACAAAAAGTTTCACCTCAGCTTTTAAGAAACCGCTTCAGGTTGTTTCAATTAAATGGTCTTTACTTTTCTGTAAAAAAACGTATCAGCAGTTTCAAATCCATACTTTTGCGGAGTAAAAACCTGTTCTGTGCTACCTACAAATAAGATGCCGCCAGGTGCTAAAGCTCTGCTAAATTTTTCATATAAAGCATGCTTTGCTTCATCTGTAAAATAAATAAGCACATTTCGACAAACAATCAAGTCAACGTTTTTTGGAAAAGAGTCTGACAGTAAGTTATGTTTCTGAAAAACAACTGTTTTTTTGATTTTTTCATCTAATAAGTACCCGGTTCCTCTTTGTTGAAAGTACTTATTTTTCATCGAAACAGGCATCTCCTGAAGTGAACGTTCATCATAAAAGCCTATTTTTGCTTTTTCTATCACTTTTTCATCCAAATCAGTCGCTAATATAGAAATACGCGAAAGAGGAAAAAATGTTGATAAAACCATCGCTAGTGTATATGGCTCTTCCCCTGTTGAACAGGCAGCGCTCCACACTTTCAGGTCTGTTTTTCCTTTTACAAGAGCCGGTAAAATTTTTTGCTCCAATATATCCCACCGCTGATAGTTACGATAAAACTCTGACACGTTAATCGTCATCCGATCTAAAAACTCCTCAAGCAGTTCGCTGTTACTGCTCATTGCTCGATAATATTCAAAAAAACTAGAAAAACCTTTTTTTTCATACAGGGA
The DNA here is from genome assembly GCF_056400385.1 of Priestia sp. P5_B4. NCBI lineage: Bacteria > Bacillati > Bacillota > Bacilli > Caryophanales > Bacillaceae > Priestia > Priestia sp. P5_B4. The sequence goes on along the minus strand of NZ_JBFULJ010000027.1, from coordinate 7,367 downwards.
GGTGAGGCGGCGTTTCATTTGAGACTGCTTATATAGTGATAAATCAATGCCTGTTTTTATTTTTATTTTCTCCACAAACGTGTCGTATTCATCTATCATTTTTAACTCTCCTTTCTCATTTCTATACGTTTATGTTAGACGTATAAGGAAATAAAACCTTTATATACGCTTAGCTTCTTATTAATATATCGGAATACATTGTGAAAATGTTTATGTAGAGAGATATTCGCAATCAATAGCCTAGAACCTATGTATAAACACAATAAAAAAGACGAATGAAAATTCATTCGTCTCCTTGCGCTATCTAAATTAGTAAATCCAAGCGTCTGCGTCTTTTTTATAGAAAGTCAGCTCTTCACTTTCAAAGAATAAGCTGATTTCACGCTCCGCACTTTCTGGTGAATCTGAGCCGTGAATAATATTCTTATCGACAATCAGTCCATAATCACCTCGAATAGTTCCAGGAAGCGCTTCTTGAGGGTTAGTTTTCCCCACCATTTGACGTGATACTGAAATCACGTTTTCACCTTCCCATACCATAGCAAAAACTGGACCAGATGTGATAAATTTCACTAACTCACCGAAGAAAGGTTTCTCTTTATGTTCACCGTAGTGTTTTTCAGCTAATTCTTGCGAAATATGCATAAGCTTAGCTCCGACTAATTGAAAACCTTTTTTCTCAAAGCGAGAAATAACCTCACCAATAATGCTTCTTTGTACCCCGTCTGGTTTGACCATTAAAAACGTTTTTTGTATCATTTTACTCTCCACCCCTGAAGTTCATGATATGTAAACAAGTTTTGAAAGCGCAATCACACCTCATGAAGATATTAACATTGTTTCGAGCAGTTTACAACTTATGAAAGTAAATAAATCAAAATTTCCGTTTTCCAATGTACTTCGCAATTTGATGCAGCGTTTTTTTCGCCTTGTTTGGCGGCAGTTCTTCTAAAATGCTCATCGCTTTTTGCAGATAACGATCGCTCATCTCAAATGAACGTTCAATGGCGTTAGAAGATTTAATATCAGAAATAATTTCATTGATCAGCTCTTGCTCATATTCCCTCTCGAAAAGCTGTTCTACTTTATCTCGAAACTCAGCATTTTCAATGGCATACAAAACTGGCAGCGTAATATTTCCTTGCAGTAAGTCGCTGCCAACTGGTTTCCCAAGCTGTTCTTCTGATGAGATAAAATCTAAAATGTCATCGGTAATTTGAAATGACATTCCCACGTAATATCCAAACCAAAATAAACGTTTATGTATATCTTCAGGAGCTCCCGCTGCAATTGCACCTAACTGACAGCTTGCAGCAATTAGCAGTGCCGTTTTACGTTTAATTCTACGCAGATACACGCGTAAGTTTTGGTTTAGGTTGTATTTGTCCTTAATCTGTTCAATTTCACCGAGCGTTAATTCCACCATCGTATTAGATAAAATTTTATGTGCTTCCACATCTTTAACCTCACTCATAACTTCAAGCGCACGAGCAAAGATGTAATCCCCTGTATACATAGCAATACGATTGTCCCATTTTGCCTTAATTGTTGGTTTTCCGCGTCGCTTATCAGCGTCATCAATAACATCATCATGAACAAGAGACGCCATGTGAATCAGCTCAAGCGCTACTGCCACGTGTTTGATTTGGTCGATGTTGTAATGCCCAAATTTAGCTGCCAACAAAACAAATACAGGGCGAATTCGTTTCCCCCCTGCTTGTAAAAGGTGAAGAGAAGCATCTGTGATAAGTGTTTCATCGGTATGAACAGTTTGTTCAAGTTCTTTCTCAATAAGGGTAATATCCGTATTCAAAAAAGCGTACATCATTTTTAGTTTCATTGGACTCACCTTGCATTATATATTCATTCTTTACTCCTTATCCTACAGGCTGTTGCACCTGTAGGACAAGCTTTTTCTCTTTTATCGTTTGTACCCTAGATGCATCGCTGCTACTCCACCTGTGTAAGATTTCACTTCAACATCTGTCAAACCGGCTTCACGGAACATATCAGCCAATTGCTTTTGACCTGGAAAGTCCCTTGCTGACTCTTGAAGCCATGAATATTCATCATAGCTTTTAGCGACCATCTTTCCAAGCGCAGGCATAATATACTTAAAGTAAAGCAAGTACATTTGTCGGTAGCCGACCATCGTGGGCTGAGACGTTTCAAGGCAAACCACTTTTCCGCCAGGTTTCACGACGCGCTGCATTTCCTTTAACACTTGAAGGTAATCGGGCACGTTGCGCAGTCCGAATCCAATCGTTACATAGTCAAATGAATTATCTTCAAAAGGAAGTTCCATTGCATTGCCATGTAGTAAGGTAATATTTGAAAAAGGTGAGTTTTTTACTTTCTCTTCACCAATCTTTAGCATATTTTGACTAAAATCCAGGCCAACTGCCTCTCCTGTTTCTCCAACTGCTTCAGCCATAGCTAGCGTCCAATCCGCAGTTCCGCAACAAACATCTAAAGCTTTTGTTCCTTTTTGAACATTCATTCGCTTCATCGTATCTTTGCGCCATGCCTTATGACGCTGAAAACTAATAACAGAATTCATTTGATCATAATTTTTGTATATTTTTTCAAATACGCCATGGACACGCTGTTCTTTTGATTGCTGCATATCTCTATCCTTCTCCTACGACATTTTTCAGCACTTCTAAGCTAGATGTAAGTTCATCTAAGTGCTCTCTTAAAAACTCATTCATCACAAATTCACTTCGTAAGTATCCTCTAACAATGTTTACAGACTGTTGAGTATACGAATAAAGGTATTCTTTTATTTGTTCTTGATTCATACCAATTTGTTTGCAATAGTTTAGCAAGAGAGTAGGCTCTTTATGCTGTAATGACTTTAATTGCTTTAATATCCCGTTCAAATACGCTGCATGTTTTAAAAGTTCTTTCCACTCTTCACGTTCAAAATAGTCACATAAGCATCTTACAAACGATGATTCTGCTGCTAAAAAACTATTCATAACGTCGTGTGGATTAGTAGAACGATTGTTATAAATGTGTATCTTAGCGATATTAATTTCTTTAATAGCAGATGCTATAACTTTCATTAAATTCAGCTGGTTGCTTTGAGCTAAATAGTAATAGTACAGGCCGCTGTAATAATCTCCGGCCAAAACTACCAGCTGCCGCTCATGCAGCTTTCCTTCATTTCCGCTAACATTTTGAGTGGAGACTAGATCGTGGGTATCAAGTGCGGTTTGAACGAGCATCACAGATAGCACAGAGCTGTTCTTTTTTTCTTCTTCCATTGAGAGAGTATCTAAGAACGAACACATGTACAGTAATCTATTTTCATCAATACGCGGATGATGAATATATTTTTTTACATATGGATGACTTAATTCAACATGAAGCTGTTCTTTCATGTTGGCCACAATATCATAGATGGTTTTTACGCTCATCATCCTTGTCTCCCTTTCCATCACTATTTGTTTAAAGTTCTTTTAACTCCAAATCGATAGTGTCAATTATAACATAATTACATTATAAAATATCCTTTAAATTCTTTTGAAGCTTTTTCACGGTTTAAATCATTTAGCTGCTCATCCGCTTGAACACCGTTCATCTACATACCATCTGGATTTCTTAGACAGTAATTTAAGATATTGCTTTTAGTTTCACCATGTTTTTCCTGTTCTTATTCATTTATTTTAAATATAAATAAAAGCAGGAAAATCCCTGCTTATTTTTTCGTATCGGATTCAATTTCTCCGTGAACAGTCTGAATGACGGCTTTGCCACGAATTTTAATTGCGGATGTATGCTCAGTAAACTGCGCAATCATTACTTCGCCTTTATCTAGTTTTTCTGAATGATGAAATCGCGTATCTGCTCCTCGCGTTAAGCCAATTACGTTAACTCCATCTTCGACCGCTTTAATGACAATATACTCAGGCGTTCCTTTTTGTGTCATATTCTCTTCTCCTTCATCATCCACATTATGATTTAATCAGTGATAAAACTTCAGCTCTAGAACTTGCATCGTGTTCTAACACTCCGCGTACAGCAGAAGTGATTGTCATAGCTCCAGGCTTTTTAATGCCGCGCATGGTCATACACATGTGCTCTGCTTCCACTACTACCATTACCCCGTGCGGCTCTAATGTTTCTACAATAGAATCCGCCACTGTAGATGTAATTCTCTCCTGAAGCTGAGGACGTTTTGCAACAGCTTCTACTGCTCTTGCCAGCTTACTTAAACCGGTCACTCGTCCGCCTTTTGGAATATACGCAACATGAGCTTTTCCATAAAAAGGAACTAAGTGATGTTCACACATAGAGTAAAAAGGAATATCTTTTACAAGCACTAGCTCTTCATGATCTTCTCCAAAAACTGTTTTAAAATGTTCTTTTGGATCTTCATTCAACCCGGAAAAGACTTCCTCATACATTTTAGCTACTCGCTTTGGTGTATCTAATAATCCTTCACGGTTTGGATCTTCGCCAATTGCTTCTAAAATTAGTCTCACGGCTTGTTCGATCTGTGGTTTATTTACAGATGACATGTTGTTGCCCTCCAATTCGTTGCATTACGACTTTATGAAAAAAATTCTAGCATATGTATATACCAAAGGCAAAAAAGAAAGGTCGCAAATGTGCGACCTTTCAAAGCTCTTCATCAACGGCTATGAATAAAGCCATTTTATGTAGATATTATTTTACAGCATCTTTAAGAGCTTTACCTGGTTTGAATGCAGGAACTTTGCTAGCAGGAATTTCGATTTCTTCGCCAGTTTGTGGATTGCGTCCTTTACGAGCAGCACGTTCACGTACTTCGAAGTTACCAAAACCGATAAGTTGAACTTTGTCCTCAGCTTTTAAAGCTTCTAAAATTGTATCGAAAACAGCATCAACTGCTTTTGTAGCATCCTTTTTTGAAAGCTCACTTGCTTCTGCAACAGCATTAATTAATTCTGTCTTGTTCATGCCATTCACCTCCTCCCAAAATCGGATCATATAATAACTAAAAACCTTGTTAGAAAAGGAATCTAGTAATTCGTTATATCTCATTCTTTAACAAAACAAATGGATATTATACATAACCTATGTATCGACAAGCCTAATCATAAACGATTGAACTAAATAATTCAATGTTTTTCATTCATCTGCCGTATGTATGTAGTGAAAACAGTATGATCGATCGATTTCTGTTAAAAGATTAACATATTGAACAAGGCATAGCAAGCAGAAAATAACGCAGGAATAGGATAACCACGCGATCTATCACAATATATGTAAAGTTTTGTATGATCTATCCAAAAAGAAGAGGCTCCTTTATGAGGAGCCTAACGTTACATGCTTATAGAATAATCGCGATTAAACCTCCGGATCCTTCGTTAATAATCCGTTCTAGCGTTTCTTTTAACTTGTATCGTGCATTTTCAGGCATCAGCGACAGCTTTCCTTGAATCCCTTCTCTTACGATTGAACTTAGAGAGCGGCCAAATATATCTGAATTCCAAATTGAAAGCGGATCATCTTCAAAGTCTTGCATCAAATAACGAACTAATTCTTCGCTTTGCTTCTCCGTTCCGATAATCGGCGCAAATTCTGATTCTACATCCACTTTAATCATGTGTATTGAAGGTGCCACTGCTTTTAAACGAACTCCAAAACGCGATCCTTGGCGAATAATTTCAGGCTCATCAAGGCTCATATCCGAAAGCGAAGGTGCAGCTACACCATAACCCGTTTGTTTAACCATACGAAGGGCATCAGAGACTTGATCATACTCGGTTTTTGCATGCACAAAATCTTGCATTAACTGCAGCAAATGATCTCTTCCGCGAATTTCTACTCCCACGATTTCTTTCAAGATCTGGTCGTATAAGTCATCTGGAGCATATAAGTCAATTTCAGCAATTCCCTGCCCCATCTCAATTCCGGCTAATCGAGCCTGATCGATAAACTCAAACTGGCTAAATTGCTCTACTACCCGTTCAACGTCTCTCAGCCTCTTAATATCTTTTACCGTTTCTTTAACGGCTTCTTGATAGCTTTCACGCAGCCAATGTTTATCTTTTAAAACCATTACCCAGCTTGGTAGATTAACGTTGACTTCTAATACAGGGAACTCGTAGAGTGCTTCTCTTAATACGTTCATCACATCAGTATCGCGCATGCTTTCCACACTCATCGCTAATACTGGAATATCATATTTTTCATTAAGCTTTGCACGAAGCTTTTCTGTATCAGGATGATATGGCTGTACGGTATTAATAACCATGATAAATGGTTTGCCTACTTCTTTTAGTTCATTAATGACGCGCTCTTCTGCTTCCACGTAATCTTGACGAGGTATATCTCCAATTGAGCCATCTGTTGTAATGACGACACCAATCGTTGAGTGTTCTTGAATTACCTTTCTCGTTCCAATTTCAGCCGCTTCGTGAAATGGAATTGGTTCTTCATACCAAGGTGTATTGATCATTCGAGGTCCGTTTTCATCTTCGTACCCTTTAGCGCCTGGCACCGTATATCCTACACAATCTACTAACCGTATGTTAACTTCTAGCCCGTCATCTACCAAAACATTAACTGCTTGATTCGGTACGAATTTCGGCTCAGTTGTCATAATCGTTTTTCCAGCTGCACTTTGTGGTAGTTCATCTTGTGTGCGAGCTCTTTCTGCCTCGTTCTCGATGTGAGGCAGGACCACCAGCTCCATAAATTTTTTAATAAATGTAGATTTTCCTGTTCGAACTGCTCCCACCACACCTAAATATATATCGCCTCCTGTACGTTCAGCGATATCTTTAAATACATCCACCTTTTCCAAAAGATCCCCTCCGATCTATGAGTTCATGGAATATGACATCCATTGCGAGAGTAAATTAGGACACTATATAGTTATGACGTTGTCCTATTAAAATATGACTTTTGATAGAAAAATTTATGATTTTTTTCATGCACATGCTGACTTAGTCATTCTGATTATCATTATTGGTGTACAAGAAAGAGAAAACCCCTTCTCTCTGAATATTATTCAAGGAGAAGGGGTTCATGACTTATTTTTTTAAAAATATTGGTTCATTCTTATCGTTGACTGTATAAGGAAGAGAGTAAGCAGGTACAAAATCACTGTTTTCCACAAGGAGCTTTCGTATATCTTCACCAGGTTTGTAGGAGCTTTTATGCTTTTGAATGGCATCATACAAATCAGGACGATAATCTACAAATACATCTCCCTGTCCATTAACAATTAAAGAAAGACTATTCCCTGTATATGGGCTAGTAACGACAGGAGGCTCTTTCATATTCAATTTTTTATAATTAATAGAGAATACGCCGGGAGCGATGACCTCTTTAAACGGTACGTACCCTTTATGATTTTGACGGTATATATT
>NZ_JBFULJ010000026.1:0-28359 GCF_056400385.1 Priestia sp. P5_B4 | reverse complement strand
GGATCGTACAACCCCAATAGTGATACGACTGTTCTTAAAGCTGCCATTGGATGAACATCTTTAATTGGATAAGTTTTGAAATGCTCTAAGACTTCTTGGGGTAATTTAGCGTTTTCTGCTAGTAATCTAGAAAACACAGATAATTCTTCTTTGTTAGGTAATTTTCCGTGCCATAGTAAATACACCACTTCTTCAAATGTTGCATAATTCGCTAAATCATCAATATTGTAGCCTTGATATGTTAAAGTGTCATCAATAATTGAACTTACTGCTGACGTTGTAGCGACTACCCCTTCTAGACCTCGAGTTGCTGTCATAAATCTCCACTCCTTTACAGAAAAAATTCCCCATACCTTTCTGTGTAAAACGTGAAAAACAAAATTGAGCCTCTGCTCAACTAGACATTAAATGATATACGAAGTGCCTCTTTTGAATATATATCTTGGAAGAACATTCCTTCACCCCACGTAAAGAAAATGCTTACATTTCCATTTGTTTCAATAACACACAAAATCAAAACATCTGCATGTGTCATTGCTTTGTTACAGCCCTATAGGTAAAACATACAATTGTATGTAAAAAGATGCGGCCTCAAAATATATTATAAACAATTATCTGACTTTTGTGAATCAAAAGAGAGAAGAAATTTTAAAAAAATTATTATTATACAAAAATTTCTACGAAAAAAGTTCAGTTAATTTCATAAATAAATAAGCGATTCCAGCACCGATTAACGGACCTACTGCTACCCCTTGAAACAGCGCCACAGCAAGAATTGTGCCAAAAACTAAAGCGGTCGTAATATGCGGATCATCTTCCAAGAGTGTAAGTCCATATTTGGCAATAATTGCTACAGCAATTCCGGCTCCTAGAGCAATCCAGGCATAAGAAGATTTCACGGCCTCTCCTAATTGTTTGAATCCTATGTCTCCTGTTGCAATTGGCACAAGAACGGCAATTGTAATAACCGTTACGCCAATATTAATTCCTTTTGATTGTAGAAACGGAAAAACCTTACCGTCTAACCCGATTAATTTTAAAATAAGTAAAAATGCAACTGCAATGATTAATGATTGATTTTTAGCCACTAATCCAATTACGAGTAAAACAGCTAAAAAAAGCATGGGTTGTGAGAACATTTTACTCATCCTTTCTTTTTTTATTGTGATAAATCTAAAGCGTATTACGTAAATATTTTATGAGTAGCTTTTTCTTTTGTTGACTATCGTTTACAAGGAGGCCTCTATTTATTGTGTACAAGCTTCATTTACATCGACTATTTCGCTTAGCTTGTGTATTGGCAATTATTGCAGCATCTATATTTCTTAGTTATTATGTCTCTTCTCTCAYATATCCATTTATTATCGCCTGCTGCATCGCTTTTTTTATAAATCCTATGGTTAATCTATTTGAATTGAAGCTGCGCTTACCCCGCTACTTAGCTGTTTTACTGTCAATGGTTCTGATCTTCTCTCTTTTGGCTGGACTTATTACGTTACTTATCACAGAAATCATTGCAGGAAGTACGTATTTAGCGAAAGTTGTTCCCACAAATTTCAAAGAAGTGGTCATATTTATTGAAAATATTGCTACAGAACAAATACTTCCTTTTTATGAACGCATTACTTCTATGTTTAATAACTTAAATACCGGTCAGCAAGCAACTATTTTATCGAACATTAAAGGGGTAGGCAACCATATCGCTCAAACGGTGGGCGATTTTCTCYAAAATGTATTGCAAAGCATCCCAGTACTTTTATCCGTACTGCCTAATGCAGCTACTGTGATTATTTTTTCATTACTGGCTACTTTTTTTATTAGTAAAGATTGGTACAAGCTGATGGCTAAAAGCAGCGTGTTTATTCCTAAAAAAGTAAGGGAAAATGGACAGACAGTGGGTGTAGAGCTTAAAAATGCACTGTTTGGTTTTATTAAAGCTCAGCTTACGCTTATTTCGATTACCACAATTATCGTTCTTTTTGGTTTACTTGTTCTTAGGGTTGATTATGCTATTACAGTCGCTTTATTGATTGGCTTAGTAGATATTCTTCCTTACCTCGGAACAGGACTGGTTTTTGTTCCTTGGATGATTTATGCCTTTGCCACACATAACGTGTCATTTGCTGTAGGGCTTTCGGTACTATATGCTGTAGTACTTGTGCAGCGACAAATTATGGAACCAAAAATTTTATCATCAAGCATTGGTCTTGATCCTCTCGCTACATTAATTTCTTTATTTGTAGGATATCAATTGATTGGATTTTTCGGATTAATAGTTGGCCCTGTGATTCTTGTTATTCTAAAAACACTTCATACAACGGGAGTTTTTAAAGAAACGTGGCAATTTATTATAGGAAAATGAAAAAGTGTGTGAAAGAAGCTTCTTTCACACACTTTCTAGTTAACGAATAATCGTCATTCGATTACGTCCTTGAAAAAATCTTCTTAGCCACGTTAAAAGAAAAGGCTTAACGATTCTGCGTGTAAACGGCAGTAAAAAGATAAAGCCCACAACATCTGTCAAGAAGCCTGGAAACAGCAGAAACAGTCCACCAAATAGTACACACATGCCATCAAGGATTTCACCGCTTGGAACATGTCCCTGGCTCATCTGACGCTGTGCCTTTTGAAAAAGAGATGTTCCTTGTTTTTTCGCTAGAAACGCACCAATAAAACTGGTAGCAATAATCAGTAAAAATGTTGACATTACACCAATGAGATGACTTGAATAAATCAAAATCATTACCTCAACAGCAGGTACAATAAGAAGGAGCGGAAGGAGCTTCCTCACCATCATCACCTCTTCGCTTATTGAATTGCCTAAACAAAAAGAGAAGGATTCCCCTTCTCTTTTTTCTATCATCTACGTATTCTTACAGTACGCTTGCGTGTCCGTTGTATACGACACCACGTGAAGCATCAACTGTAATATCTTGATCTTCTGAGAATACGCTTGTTGCATTTTCTACGCCTACAATGACAGGAATGCTTAAGTTTAACCCTACTACAGCTGCATGGCTTGTTAGACCGCCTTCTTCTGTAATAAGAGCTCCTGCTTTTTCGATTGCACTGATCATATCGCGATCTGTGCTGTTTGTAACAAGGATAGCACCTTCAGTCATTTTTGCATTTGCTTCTTCAGCAGTTTTAGCAATAACTACTTTACCAACTGCTGCTTTACGACCAATTCCTTGTCCTTTAGCAAGAACGTCACCTACAACTTGAACTTTCATTAAGTTCGTTGCACCTGATTCTCCAACTGGAACACCAGCTGTAATAACCACTAAGTCGCCGTGTGCTACAACGCCTGTTTTTACTGCGTCATTTACAGCGTGATCTAACATATCGTCAATCGTATTTACGCGCTCACCAACAACTGGTGTAACACCCCATACTAGAGACAGACGACGTGCAACAGAATCGTTTGCTGCAACAGCTACGATTGGAGATTGCGGACGATATTTAGAAACGATTTTCGCTGTATAACCACTTTCTGTTGGCGCTACGATTGCACTAGCGTTTAAGTTAAGCGCTGTGTGTACAACAGATTGTCCAATTGCATCTGTAATAGATGGGCCAACTTGCTTGCTGCGCTGTTGTAAAATCTCAGAGTAGTTTAGAGCTTGCTCAGCACGAGAAGCGATTGAATGCATTGTTTGTACAGCTTCAACTGGGTAAGAACCTGCAGCTGTTTCACCAGATAACATAATTGCATCTGTACCATCAAAGATAGCATTGGCAACGTCACTTGCTTCCGCACGAGTCGGGCGCGGGTTGCGTTGCATTGAATCAAGCATTTGTGTAGCTGTAATAACTGGTTTACCAAGCGCATTACATTGTTTGATTAGATCTTTTTGTACTAATGGTACTTCTTCAGCAGGAATTTCTACTCCTAAGTCACCACGAGCAACCATTAAACCGTCTGAAACTTCAAGAATTTCCTTGATGTTATCTACGCCTTCTTGGTTTTCGATTTTTGAGATGATTTGAATGTGAGCTGCATTGTGTTTTTCTAGTAGTTCACGAATTTCTAATACATCAGATGCGCGACGCACAAAAGAAGCAGCAATAAAATCAATGCCTTGTTCGATACCAAATACAATATCGCTTGCATCTTTTTCAGTGATACCAGGAAGGTTTACACTTACGTTTGGCACGTTCACACCTTTTTTATTTTTTAATGTACCAGGGTTAAGTACTTTTGTTTTAATTTCACCATCAGTTTTATTGATGTCTAGTACTTCAAGACCGATTAAACCGTCATCTAAAAGGATTTTTGATCCTACGTGTACGTCATCGATTAGACCTGGATATGTAATTGAGAATTTTTCAGTTGTTCCCACTACTTCTGTCATAGAAACAATGATTTCAGAGCCTTCTTCTAACTCAATTGCACCATTTTCCATTGTGTTTGTACGAATTTCAGGTCCTTTTGTATCAAGTAAGATACCTACTGTTTTACCTGTTTGTTTCGCAGCTTCACGAATGTTAACAATACGTGCACCGTGCTCTTCAAAGTCACCGTGAGAGAAGTTTAGACGACAAACGTTTAAGCCTGAGTTAATTAGTTCAACTAATTTTTCTACACTTTCACTCGCTGGTCCAATAGTACATACAATTTTAGTTTTACGCATTCAAATTTCCTCCTATATATTTACTATTTACTCCTTAGATAGGGCAAATAGCTATTTCTTTTACTAACCTTGTACTAGCAGGCTGTGAACAAATATTTTGTTGCCCTGACTTGTTCACCTTGCTTTACGTGTAACTTATGAAATACCTATGTAGCGCTGAATCAAATAGCAAACACAAACACATACACAGCACTTTAACGATGAATTTCTTCATCGTTTGCTTCTTGTTTTACTATTCCCTGCAATTCATACAGCAATACTTGCTGCCTGATTTGTCTTATATATCTCACGTTTTAGAGAAAAGACAAACGCTAGCACAGCTGCTAATAACCATAGGAAATTTTTTAAAAACACTCTTTTTCTACTTTTACTTAAAGGTTTTTGCTGTCTATAAAATACCACGAAGAACTTGTAAACACAATAGAGAAGGGCTATACAAACCGCACAAAAACGCGCACCCTTATTTTTCAAGAGTGCACGTTTCTTTATTTTATAGTAATGGCATCGTTTTCAGCTGCAAATTGTCCGATTTTTTTGTATTTTAAATAACGCTCTTCCACTAGCTCTTCTTTTGATAAATTCATCAGCTCTTTTAATGATTTCTTGATAATGCCCTCCATGTATCCAGCTTGTGCATCGATATCTCGGTGAGCTCCGCCTTTTACCTCTGAAACCATTTCATCTACAATGCCCAGTTCTTTCAAATCTGGTGCTGTAATCTTCATCGTTTCAGCAGCTTTTTTCGCAAGAGAAGAATCTTTCCAAAGAATGGCTGCCGCTCCTTCTGGAGAAATAACTGAATACGTCGAGTTCTCAAGCATATGAAGGTGATTTCCTAAACCTAATGCCAAGGCTCCCCCGCTTCCTCCTTCTCCAATTACAATGCAAATAACAGGTACAGTTAAGCCAGCCATTTCGAAAAGGTTTTTCGCAATAGCTTCGCTTTGTCCGCGCTCTTCTGCCGCTTTTCCTGGATAAGCTCCTTTTGTATCAATAAAGCAAATAATTGGACGGTTAAATTTCTCCGCTTGCTTCATTAGACGCAGTGCTTTACGGTAGCCTTCAGGATGAGGCATACCAAAATTACGGCGAATATTTTCTTTCGTATCTTTACCTCTCTGATGTCCAATCACGGTAACAGGCACGCCATTAAACTTGGCAATTCCTCCTACGATTGCTTCATCATCTCCATAAAAGCGATCTCCATGACACTCTAAAAAGTTTGTAAACAAGCGAGAAATATAATCGAGTGTTGTAGGACGCTCAGGATGACGAGCAATTTGAACACGGTTCCATGGGCTTAGATGATTGTAAATATCGTTTTCTACTTTTTCTAAGCGATTTTCTAACTTATCAATTTCGCTAGATAAATCCACTTCTGTATTTTTAGCAAACTCTTTAAGCTCTGCAATCTTGTTTCGCAACTCAACAATTGGACGTTCAAATTCTAATTCGCTTACCACTCGATGTCACCTCCTGCTACGTGTATATCTAAAATAGTTGTTAACGTTTCTTTTAAATCATGACGGTTAATAACTCCGTCTAGCTGACCATGCTTCAACAGAAATTCCGACGTCTGAAAATCTTCTGGAAGCTCTTCTCTAATTGTTTGTTCAATAATACGTCTTCCAGCAAAGCCAATTAACGCGCCCGGCTCGGCTAAATTATAATCACCTAACGAAGCAAAGCTTGCTGACACGCCTCCTGTAGTAGGATGTGTCATAATCGAAATGATTAAGCCGCCTTCATCACTGAACATTTTAAGAGCTGCGCTAGTTTTAGCCATTTGCATCAAGCTCAGAACACCTTCTTGCATACGTGCACCGCCTGAAGCTGTGAAAATAAGGAATGGAACATGCATTTCCTTCGCTTTTTCAATGGCGCGAGTAATTTTCTCGCCGACTACAGAACCCATGCTTCCCATACGGAAGTGTGAATCCATAACAGCAACTACTACTTTAATGCCCTCAATATCTCCTTCACCCGTAACAATCGCTTCACTTAAATTAGTTTTCTCACGATCTTTTTCGAGCTTTTCAAGATAATCAGGGAACCCAAGAGGATTTTCTGACGTCATATCTTTGTCGTATTCAACAAACGTTCCGCTGTCGATTAAGCTCTCGATACGCTCTGGTGCTGTCATTTGGTGATGATATCCACAGTTTAAGCATACTTTTAAGTTTTTATTTAACTCTTTCGTATACATTATTTTTTTACACTTTTTACACTTGGTCATAATTCCTTCAGGTACATCTTGTCTCATATGCTCAGAAGGAATCGTAGCATATTTTCGTTTTTTTGGAGTTTTTGTGTTTTTTGTAAATAAATCTCGTAACAAGGTGTAACCTCCTTTTGGTTCTTCTCTTTATCATAAGAACCTTTATTCTTCCTCTTCTTCTACTATTTACAAGTTGTGAAAATCCGCCTCAAATACAAATCAAGTGACGGATAGACAAAAATTGGACGAATTGTTCGCTTCACTTTATTAGTTGCTATTTACTTTACTAGATGACTGTTTGATTTTGTGTAGAAAGATGGCATGTCTCTTTCGACAAATTCCTTCTTTCACACTTGTTTGTAGCACTGATGGTGAAGATTTAATACAGCTGCTTCATCTTTTTTAGCTAACGCCTCTACTAATTCACTTATCAGAATGTCGCTTGGCGCTGAGTTTTGTTGAAAAGTTTGAGAAAAACGGCAAATAATCAGCCAGATTCGGTGTAATAGCCGATTAGGCTGCAAAGAAAACAAATAGTCAAACAAGTTCTTCAAACAATCGTCATTCTGCTTTTGAATTGCTTTCGAAACATTGATTTCGTCCTGTTCCGCTAAAACAAAATACAAACAGCTCTTTTCAAGAATATATCTAGTCTGAATTAAGTCTGATTTTGTTTTACCGTCTTGTACTAAAAAAGTAGCTAATAAATCAATAAATTGATGATCCCCTACTTCTTTAATAAACGTACCTTCACCTCTTCTAGTTTCAATCAACCCAATTAGCTCTAACGCTCTGAGCGCTTCTCGAACGGAAGAACGTCCTGCGCCTAACCGTTCAGAAAGCTCTCGTTCTGACGGGATTTTATCCCCCGTAGTTAAACGATCGTCTTCCATTAGCTGGCGAATTTGTTTTAAAATTTCTACATATACTTTTGAACGTTCATTCTTCAAGTTTACTACCACTCACTTTACATTACTTTAACAGGCATGCTTGAAGCATCATGCCTGTCAAAGAACAGTTGATGTAACCTTATTCAATAATCGCTAAGCGACGTGTGTTTTCAGCTACGGCTTCTGGCTTTACCTTTATTCGGGCAACGCCTGTTTCCATAGCTGCTTTTGCAACAGCGGCGGCTACTGCCGGAGCCACTCGTGCATCAAATGGACCTGGAATCACATAGTCTGTATTCAAGTCCTCTTCCGTAATCAAATTAGCAATGGCCTCAACTGCAGCCATTTTCATTTTTTCATTAATATGAGTAGCACGTACATCTAGTGCACCTCTGAATATCCCCGGAAACGCTAAGACATTGTTCACTTGATTAGGAAAATCAGAACGTCCGGTGCCGATTACTTTCGCGCCAGCTTTTTTAGCTTCTTCTGGCATAATTTCAGGCACCGGATTTGCCATTGCAAAAATGATTGGGTCTGGATTCATCTTTCCAATCATCTCCGGTGTGAGTGCTCCTTCAACCGAAACTCCAATAAATACGTCAGCTTCTTCTAAGGCATCAGCTAACGTACCTTCTACTTTGCTTCGATTTGTATAGGCTGCAACTTCATCTTTTATACGGTTCATGCCGTGAGGACGCTTGTCATAAATCGTTCCTTTGGAATCACACATAATGATATCGCGCACTCCATAGCTGTATAATAATTTAATAATAGCAATGCCAGCAGCTCCTGCTCCATTCGCTACCACTTTGATTTGTGACATTTTTCTTCCCGTCAGCTTCAGGGCATTAAGAAGGCCCGCTACCGTAACAATAGCCGTCCCATGCTGATCATCATGAAAAACCGGGATATTTGTTTCCTTTTTCAACCGCTCTTCAATTTCAAAACAGTTAGGAGCCGCAATATCTTCTAAATTAACGCCTCCAAAAGTAGGTTCTAGTAATTTAACAGTTTCTATAATTTTGTCCACATCTGTCGTGTTTAAACAAATTGGGAATGCATCTACGCCGGCAAAACTTTTAAAAAGGACAGCTTTCCCTTCCATTACTGGCAGAGCAGCTTCAGGACCTATGTTGCCTAAGCCCAATACGGCAGTGCCATCAGATACAACAGCTACCATATTTCCTTTCATCGTATATTCATATACATTGTTTACATCATCATATATTTCTTTGCAAGGTTCTGCTACACCAGGGGAATAAGCAAGGCTTAAATCCTCTGCGTTTCGAACAGGAATTTTGGACTTTGATTCTAGTTTACCTTTGTTAATGCGGTGCATATGCAATGCTTCTTCACGTAAAGACAATGAATTTCACTCCCAATAAACAAAATGATAACAAATACTGCGCCTGAACCATGTTCTTTCCCACACTCATATGATGTTATAAATCCAATTGCATTTCATTTCAAGAAAAAAGCATCTAATTCGTATATTTCATAAAAAACGGTGGTCAGACCACTTTTTTAACTATTTTACCATATAACATCACATGAAATCTGTAAAGACTATATCTTCTTGAACACAACGTGGTTCTCTCCTAGCATTGCTTTTAAAGTTTTTATTAACTCGTCGCTTCGTTCAATAGAATAGTGAACGGGAAGCTTGACCAATTGACGTTCTGCCTCATAATAAATTTTCACGGGAATTTTCCCTCTATGAGACTGAAAGTGCTGGTAAATAGTATGAAGCAGCTTTTCTGTACCTTGCTTTGTTTCTATACGTAAGTATAATTCTTCTGACGGTAGTTTTTGAACCGCCTCGCTAGCAGCTTCAGCACGTTGACAAACAATTTGTTGCTGCCCATTTCTTTTATCTATCTTTCCTTGTATCAGTAAAACCGTACCTTGTTCAAACAGCAAACGATTCTGCTCAAATACGCGGGGAAACGCAACAACTTCTCCTTCTCCACTTTCATCCGTGATGCGTAAAAAGGCCATTTGCTCTCCTTTTTTCGTTCGAATGACACGAATTTCCAACACAAATACTAAAAGAGAGACCGCTTTTCCTGAAGCGTATTCTTTCATATCTTGAAGAGAAACAACAGAATAAAAGGAATTCAGTGCTTCATACTGAGAAGCAGGGTGGCTTGATAAATAAAAACCTAGCATATCTTTTTCATACTGAAGCCGATCTTCTATTTTTAGTTCCTCTTTTTCCATATATTTAGGCTTTAACGAAAATTCATCTCCAAATCCAAAATCATCATCTGGGAGTACCAAGCTTGCATGTTCAAACGCTACATCAATCGTTGCTAATAAAGTAGCTCGATTTTCTCCGAACTCATCAAAACCTCCAGATAGAATCAAAGCTTCAAGCCCCTTTTTATTCACGGCTTTTTGTGAAACACGGGCACAAAAATCAAATAAGTCTTCAAAGCTTTTTTTCTTTCGCTCTTCTGCTATTTCCTGCATAGCTGCTGCACCAATATGTTTAATCGCTGCAAGGCTATACCTTATACTTTCACCTTCTACGTTAAACGAATACATGCTCTTGTTAATAGAAGGTGGGAGAACTTGTATTTTTTTTCTTTTTAGTTCATTAATATATTGAGCAATTTTCCCTTCATTTCCAATAACGCTCGTTAGTAAAGCTGAAAAGAACTGCAGCGGGTAATGTGCTTTCAAATAAGCTAACTGATAGGCTACCATACTGTAAGCAACAGCATGACTTCGGTTGAAGCCATAATCAGCAAAACGCACAATAAGGTCATACACTCGATTAGCAACGGATAGGTCATACCCTTTCTTCTTGCTTCCTTGGATAAAATGAGCTCGTTCACGATCCAGCACTGCCCGTTCTTTTTTACTAACTGCTCTTCTCAACAAATCTGCTTCTCCAAGAGAAAAACCGGCCATTTTTGAAGCAATCTGCATAATTTGCTCTTGATACACGATAACGCCGTGCGTGGATTGTAAAATGTCTTTAAGCGTAGGATGATCATATATTACCTTCTCCACTCCATGCTTGCGCTTAATATAGGTTGGAATATTTTCCATCGGACCAGGTCTATACAGCGCGTTAACTGCTACAATATCTTCTAGCTCTGTAGGTTTTAATTGCTGAAGCACTCTTCTCATTCCATCTGACTCTAGCTGAAAAATACCGGTCGTATCCCCTTTACTCAGCAGTTCAAAAGTTTTCTGATCGTTAAACGGTATATGAGACAGTGACAGCTTTCGATTCATGTCCCGCTCAATTTTCTTTAAAATATGATCCAAAATGGTTAAGTTGCGCAAACCTAAAAAGTCCATTTTCAAAAGCCCAATGTCTTGCAGAGCTTCCATTGGATATTGAGTCAGATATACATCATCATGTCCTTCTTGTACAGCTACAGATTGCGTCAGCGGCTTCTCACTAATCACAACGCCTGCTGCATGCGTAGAAGTATGCCTTGGCAGTCCTTCTATCTTCATGGCAATGTTGTACCATTGTTTTCTGGCTTCATTTTCAGATAAATAGTCTTGAAGAACTCTTGAATCACGAAGAGCGCTTTTCAACGTTGTACCTGGTTTAGTTGGAATCGCTTTGGACATTTTGTTTAGCGCTTCTTGATCAAATCCCATCACTCTCCCTACATCACGTACGGCTGCTTTAGCTGCTAGTGTTCCAAATGTAATGATTTGAGCTACGTGCAGCGCTCCATATTTTTGCGCCACATACTGAATGACTTGATCTCGTTTGTTATCAGGAAAATCAATATCAATATCAGGCATCGAAATACGTTCAGGGTTTAAAAAGCGCTCAAATAAAAGCTGATGCTGAATTGGATCAACATTTGTAATTCGCAAGGCGTATGAGACCAGTGAGCCTGCCGCTGAACCCCGGCCTGGGCCCGTTAAAACACCGTGTTCATGAGCATAATTCATAAAATCCCATACGATAAGAAAGTAATCACTAAAGCGCATATTTTCAATAATGTTTAGCTCATAATCCAAGCGTTCCTCATATTGTTCCGTGATCACTTGAACTCTTTCTTGCAATCCTTTTTCGCAGAGAGTGCGCAAGTAGGTTGATGATGTAACAGACGGGGGAACAGGATATTTTGGAATGGACATTACGCCTAGAGAAATTTCGAGCTCGCATCGTCTTGCGATTTTTATACTTTCTTCTATTAAAAAATGCTGGTCATGAAAGAGATCTTCCATTTCATCAGGTGATTTGAAATAGTACTCGCTGCTCTTACTTTTTACCTCTTCATCGCTATGTAATTTCTCTCCGTCTCGAATAGCTGCTAAACACTCATACGCATCCCGATCTTCTTTTTTTAAATATTTCACTTGATTCGTCGCAACAAGCGGGATATTTTCTTCAGCAGCAAGTTCCGTTAACTGCTGATTTATAAAAGCTTCATCCTGTCCGTGGCGCTGTATCGATATATACAAAGACTGCGAATATACTTTTTTAAAGAATTGAAGCACTCGCTTAGCATCTTGAAGTTTGTTTTCTGCTAGCAGGGTTTCAACTTCTCCAGTTAAACCGGGTGTAATAGCAATCAACCCGCTGCTGTAATGATGGAGCCATTTTTTATTTACACCGTGTTTTTCCTTGGTTTGAACTAAACTGCTTAGTTTTAATAGATTTTCATATCCCTTATTATTTTCCGCTAACAAAACTAAAGGGTACGCTCGCTCGCTTTCTTCATGTTCTAGAATTGATAATGTGAGCCCAATAATTGGCTTGATCCCCGCTTTCACGCAGGCTTTATAAAAAGGAATGACTCCGTACATCACGTTTTCATCAGTCAAAGCAATCGCTTCATAGTTCATTTTCTTAGCTGTTTCTACAAGTTCATGAATACGAACGGAACTGCTTAGTAAGCTATAAGAACTTTGAAGCTGCAAGTGAACAAAAGGCACAGGACTTCCCACCTTTCTTTAATTCTTTATTCTTATTATAAATTTTGTTGCCGGCGTAGACAAATTACATAACTCTGAGCGTTTGTCCATATATATGTAGGAAGCGTGATTCATTGATAAAATAGTAAAGGAGGACACGTCATGACAAAAGAGCCTTTTATGTCTCTTTTCATTTGGAGTTACTTCACTTCATTAGGTATTATTTTAGGCGGTTCATTAATTGGAGCATTTGCAGGGTTTTTAATTGGCAAATCTCCTTTATACGTCATGCATACCCTCAGCAATAGTTTGAAAATCTGGGCAATTGTCGGAGCAATTGGAGGAACATTTGATACGTTTTACAGCTTTGAGCGAGGACTCTTTGAAGGAGCCACAAAAGATGTATTCAAACAAATCCTTTTAATTCTATCCGCTATGGGAGGAGCTCAGACCGGGGCTCTTATCATCAAGTGGTTAACTCAGGAGCATTTTGTATGAGGGTACCCAGCGAGCGAATGTTCAAGCGCTCCGACTGGCAGCGTTTTTTTGCCGGTATAGTCATTGGAGCAATTGTTAGCTGGGGGGTGTTTTTAACGATTTATGGCGTTTCAAGAGATAGAGAGCTAGAAGAAATTCGAATTGCTAATGATAAGCTAGAAAAAGCAAATTTGCAAATTAGCGCATGGCAAGAAGATGTAAAAGCATTAAACAAGGAAATGAAGCAGCATTTAATTATTCAGAATGTGAAAGTGAAATTAGTAAACGGCAATCGTTATAAAGTAAACTCTGTGGTTGAATACAATATTCAAAAAAGCGTGGACAAAGAAGCACAGCACTTAATTGCCCAAGATATTGAAAGTGCATATCGAAGCAGGGATATCTTAAAAAAAGCAATTGAAAATAAAAAATACGAATTCGATAAAACAATTTATGAAGTTGAAGTTCATCAAATTTATTTTTATACAACACTTTCGATTGAAGTTCGAATTAAAAAGATGGAAAAAGTACTATAAAAAGCCGCTGATTTAAAATCAACGGCTTATTTTACAGATTACTCCTGACTGCAGAGCTCTTCTAAATCCAGCAGTAAAGGCTCTACTTCTTCCCATGAATAAATGGAAGCGCCGGACGCAAGAGGATGGCCTCCTCCGTTGTATTTTCTAGCAATTGTATTAATGACAAGCTCTTTTGAACGAAGGCGAACACGAATTTGATTTTCTTCCTCCACAAAAAATACCCACGTTTTTACTCCATCAATTTGCCCTAACGAACCGACTAGCTGAGAGGCATCGGCTGGTGTCACATCATATTTTCGAAGAATTTCATTCGGAATTTTCATATGAGCAACTCCTGTTGGAGACATCGTAAAGTTTTGCAGCACATATCCGTGTAAGTGAGCGACGTTTTCTTTTGTTTTGTATAACTGATCATATACGTCTTTAAAATTGAAACCATATTGAATCAATTCACTTGCATAGCAAAACGTTTTCGGCTTTGTATTTGGAAATAAAAATCGACCCGTATCTCCGACGATACCGCTGAAGATCAGCTTTGCTCCTTCATCATTC
This sequence comes from Priestia sp. P5_B4, assembly GCF_056400385.1. Taxonomy (NCBI): domain Bacteria; kingdom Bacillati; phylum Bacillota; class Bacilli; order Caryophanales; family Bacillaceae; genus Priestia; species Priestia sp. P5_B4. Next base: position 14,150 of record NZ_JBFULJ010000026.1, on the reverse strand, counting down.
AGAGATAATCCCTTTTCTTTTCCTTCCAAGTAAAATTCATAAATCATTTCGCTTGTTGAAGAAGCAGACGTCTCAACCCAAAGCAAATCACCGTAAGGAGTTTGGTTTGGATGGTGATCAATTTTAATGACCATTTTTCCATTTACGTAGCGCTGATCTGACACTCGGGCTTCATTAGCCGTATCACAAACGATGACAAGCGCATCCTCATAGGTGTCATCAGCGATGTCATCCATCCGGTATAAAAATTTTAATGACTCCGCTTCTTCTCCCGTTACGTATACCTTCTTCTCCGGAAAAGATGTTTTTAACAATTCCGCTAATCCGCACTGAGATCCGTATGCATCTGGATCTGGACGAATGTGCCGGTGAATAATGATGGTGTCAAACTGCTTAATAGCTTCTAATATTTGTGCTTTCATTTTCTCTCTCCTGTCAATACTGTTCTTATTTTATGTACGTACCGCATGCACTTACATTTCCGCAGCGCTGTATCCATATTATTTATTAAATCATATCTCTTCTCTTTTTTGAAAGAAGAATCAATCAATAGTAGAATTTTCTGTCATCTACCTGTAAAATAATAGATAATACTGTAAGCACTTTCAACACTACGCATTACTAACATCTAGAAACATTATGGATAGAAATACACCGGACTGGAGGGGCGTCTGTGCCATTTTTTATGATTTTAATCGTTGTGTCCTTTGTTTTCTACATGTATTTAAAAGTAAAATACGTACGTTCGAAACGCCCAATGGAACGAAAGTGGATTTCCGCTAAGTCGAGTATTTGTCTTGGCTCTTTTGTATTATTTTTTGGAATCAATCAATGGTTTATTTACGAAACAAGCCTTTCGCTTATCATCGGCATACTATTTGTATTATTCGGTTCAGGCAGCATATTAGCAGGTATCAAAGCTTACAAGTACTATCAGCCTTATGCAATAAAAGAAGCTGGTCAAATGTAAAAGAAGCTGCAGAGCAGCTTCTTTTTTTATACTCTTTCCAATAACTGAGCCATCATCATCGCTTTCCCTACTACAACCCCGGCATTGTAGACTTCTACATCTAATTTAGCAAACTTCCGACCAAGTTCTAATAGCTTAGGGCGAATTTCAATTACGCTTTCAATTTGAACTGGCTTAATAAAATAAACGGTGATGTTTTCAATAACCAAATCACCTTTTTTATATAAGCGAAGAACACGATTGGCGGCTTCCGTTACAATAGTAGTGAAAACTCCGTATGAAATAGTCCCCATATAATTCGTCATTTGCGGCGTTACTTCACAGCGATACACCGGTGCTTCTTTTGTCTCTTGTACATCCATAAATTGATTGGTTACAATGTCGTCAATAGTTTCTCCTACCTGCGGTTGACGCTGAATCATTTGCAGCGCCTTTAAAACATCTTGACGGCTGATAATGCCCTCTAGCCGGTGGTAATCATCCACTACAGGCAGCACTTCAATCCCTTCCCATACCATCATATGCGCAGAAGAAGCAACCGATGTTTTCCCGTGAACCGTCATCGGATTTTTCGTCATTACTTTTTCAATTGAAGTAGAAAGGTCATATCCAATAACATCTTTTGAGGTGACCATACCGTGAACTTTCATATGCTGATCCACTACAGGAAAACGACTGTGGTGAGTCTTATCGTTACATTCATGCCATTTTTCAATCGTATCGGTTAACTGCAAGCTAACCGCTTCAGAGATAGGTGTTAAAATATCCTCTACAAGCACAATTTCTTTTTTTATCAGCTGATCATAAATAGCACGATTAATCATCGTTGCAACTGTAAACGTATCATAGCTTGTTGAAATAATAGGAAGTTTAAGATCATCCGCAAGCTTCTTAACCCATTCTTCCGTATCAAAGCCGCCCGTAATTAGCACGGCTGCTCCTGCTTCAAGAGCTAATTCATGAGCGTTTACTCGATTCCCTACGATAAGAAGGTTTCCGGCCTCGGTATATCTCATCATAGCATCAAGCTTCATCGCTCCAATAACAAACTTGTTTAACGTTTTATGCAAACCTTCACGTCCGCCCAGCACTTGTCCATCCACGATGTTTACTACTTCAGCAAACGTGAGCTTTTCAATGTTTTCTTTCTTCTTTCGTTCAATTCGAATGGTCCCAACTCGTTCAATCGTTGAAACATATCCTTTATTTTCCGCGTCTTTTATTGCTCGGTACGCCGTGCCTTCACTGACATTCAGTTCTTTGGCAATTTGGCGCACTGAAATTTTTTCACCAATTGGAAGCGAATCGATATACTGTAAAATTTGCTCATGTTTTGTCGCCACGTGTACTTCACCCTTCTAAAACGTTTTTACGTTTCATATGTCTTTTCTTTTATTATACGGGGGAAGTGAAATGGATTCAATCTAACCTCTTTGACGCAAAGGCTTTCTCACACTATTTTTTTGAATACCTGCCTTCTTGCGGCGCGGTGCATAAAGCAGTGATGACAAATTGCCTCCAGCTACAAAAAGAGCAAAGGTAAGCCAGCTTATGCTAAAAACCCCTTGCAAACTCGAAGTTGTTAACACTAAGTGCGGCATTGCATAGTAAAGCATCACTCCGCATAATAAAAGCGATAAAATAACTCGATTTTTTTCCATAGCTCTCCCTCCTTATTATTACTATCGTATGCAGGGAAGTAAAAAAAGCAGAACGTTTCTTTACAAATAAAAAGAGATTAAGACATAACTTCATCGATTCAAGGTAAAGATGAACAAATGTGAAACCTACGTTCACCTTAACAATAAAAAAAGAACGAGTGATCGATAATATCGATTACTCGTTCTTTTTTAACTTTAACTGAAATCGTTTTGTCCCAGCCTTTATTTATGATTAAAGATCCAACCCTTCTCCAACTTTTAATACTTTTCCTTCAATACCAGATAAAGACTCAACAAATTGATGAGGATCTTGCTTAATTACAGGAAATGTATTGTAGTGAATTGGCACAACAAGCTTTGCCTGCACCCATTCCGCTGCGATAGCCGCATCTTCAGGTCCCATTGTAAAGTTATCTCCAATTGGAAGAAATGCTACGTCAGGCTCATGGCGACCAATTAACTTTAAATCAGAAAATAAAGCCGTATCTCCAGCATGATAAATTGTCTTTCCTTCAATCGTTAAAAGCAAACCAGCCGGCATTCCTGTATAAATAATTTTCTCATTATTTTCTGTATAACTTGAACCGTGGAAAGCTTGTGTCAATTTTACCGTACCAAAATCAAATGTATAAGCTCCGCCTATGCTCATTGGATGTACGTTTAAGCCTTGCCAGCTAAGATATGTAGCTAATTCTGCTACTGCCACAACAAGTGCACCGCTACGCTTAGCAATTTCCACCGTGTCGCCTACATGATCATTATGGCCATGAGTCAGTAAAATCACATCTGCTTTTACATCTTCAGCATTTAAATCTGTTAATTCATTTCCAGTGATAAACGGGTCAATTAAAATTGTTTTTCCTTTTGTTTCAATTTTAACAACAGAATGTCCATGATAAGAAACGCGCATCATATATTCTCTCCTTTTACACTAACCTTTTCTATATTCTACCCGTCTGTTTTGGTTACAAAACAAGTGAATACGCGGCTATCATATCACAAACTGCGCAAAAACATGCCTTATTATGCTTGCTCTAATAAAGTTGTTGCATCAGCGTAAGTTAGACCGTGTGCATCTGCAACAGCCGCGTAAGTGACAAACCCATTTAGAGTGTTGATGCCTTGAAGAAGGGAAGGGTTTTTTAAGCACGCTTTTTTATATCCCTGATTTGCTATTTGCAGAGCATAAGGAACCGTTACGTTGGTCAGCGCTAAGGTCGACGTGCGTGGAACAGCTCCAGGCATATTAGCAACAGCATAATGCAAGACCTCATGCTTCAAATAAGTCGGGTTATCGTGAGTGGTAATGCGATCAGTTGTTTCAAAAATCCCCCCTTGATCAATAGCAATATCAACTACAACGGACCCTTTTGACATCGTTTGAACCATTTCCTCTGTGACAAGCTTTGGCGCTTTAGCTCCCGGTATGAGAACCGCTCCTATCACTAAATCTGACTCTTTTACAGATTGTGCGATATTGTAGTGATTTGACATTAATGTCGTCACTTCTTTACCAAATAAATCATCAAGCTGGCGAAGGCGATCAGCGTTTAAATCAATTATTGTAACATCAGCCCCTAATCCGACCGCAATTTTAGCAGCGTTGGTTCCCGCTACTCCTCCTCCAATAATTGTTACTTTTCCTCTTTGCACGCCTGGAACTCCACTTAATAAAATCCCTTTGCCACCTTTGGTTTTCTCCAAAAATTGAGCTCCAATCTGAGAAGACATTCTTCCTGCAACTTCGCTCATCGGAGTTAACAGAGGCAAGCTTTTGTTTGGAAGCTGTACAGTTTCATAAGCGATGCCTACCACCTTTTTATCAATCAATGCTTTCGTTAATGCTTCTTCAGCTGCCAAATGTAAATAGGTAAACAAAATAAGTCCTTCACGAAAATATCCGTATTCTTCTGAAATCGGTTCTTTTACTTTCATAACCATTTCAGCATCCCATGCTTCTTTTGCAGTATTTACGATAGAAGCTCCTGCATTTGTGTAATCTTCATCATGGAATCCAGAGCCTTCTCCTGCCTGTGTTTCAATATATACATCATGCCCACCGTTAACTAAAGCTGTAACACCAGCTGGAGTAATAGCCACGCGATTTTCATTGTTTTTTACTTCTTTCGGCACTCCAATTTTCACCTTTATCCCTCTTTTCTTATATCAGTGATTAACTGAAAAAAGAACGTCACACCAAATCCTTTAGAAAACCGGATTTACTATGACGTTACCTTTCGATAGAGCTCAGCATAATCCTGCTTTTCTTAGTCTATATACAGTATATGCATCTAGTTATTCATATAGTTCGTTATCACTCTGTGCTTCTGGATTTTCCACTACAGAAGCCATAGCATCGCCAATGACGCCGCTTGAATAAGAATCCATTAGCTGTCTTGATGTCTCTTTTTCTCCTTCAAAATCATATTCATATACATGCTGCGGATGTTTTTTGTCTTTCATATGTCACTTCTCCTTTTTCACTTTATTTTCTTTACGAATGTAAACTTTACTTCATAATCCCTTACATGATCTTTTCTATTTTCTTCTTAAATGCTCTAGTTATACCATTTATCTCACATCAAAAAACGCCCGCAGATTTTTCTGCGGACGTTTTGATAACTTTTTTATATCGATGTTTTTTCATGCAATTCATCTTTAGCTAGCTGAATTGCTTTTTTTACTTGTTCAAATCCTGTTCCTCCCGCGCTATTGCGGCGATTAACAGCTGTTTTTGGACTTAATACATGATAGATGTCTTCCTCGAATAAATCTGACGCTTCCTTATATTGTTCAAGCGGCAAATCCATTAGGTAGATATTTTTCTGAATACAAACGAGAACCAGTTTCCCAACCACTTCATGTGCTTCACGAAACGGCATACCTTTTGAAGCAAGATAGTCAGCTAACTCCGTTGCATTTGAAAAATCTTGTTTCGTAGCTTTTTCCATAACATTTGTTTTTACTGTCATTGTTTCGATCATGCCAGCAAAAATGGTCAAACATCCTTCAATCGTTGTAACCGTATCGAACATGCCTTCTTTATCTTCTTGCAAGTCTTTGTTGTATGTTAAAGGGGTACCTTTTAACACAGTCAATAGGCTAAATAAATGACCATATACTCGTCCTGTTTTACCACGAATTAACTCCGCCATATCAGGATTTTTCTTTTGAGGCATAATACTGCTGCCCGTTGCGTACGTATCATCCATTTCAATAAATTGAAATTCTTGACTAGACCATAAAATTAACTCTTCACAAAAACGAGATAAATGCATCATTAAAATAGAACTGTTGCTTAAAAACTCTAAAATAAAGTCACGATCGCTGACAGCATCCATACTGTTTTGATAAATCCCATTAAAGCCTAGAAGCTCAGCACTATAGTGACGATCAATTGGGAATGTTGTACCAGCTAAAGCTCCTGCTCCTAAAGGAGATAAATCAATACGCTTCAGCGATTCCGCATAACGTTCAGCATCGCGCTTGAACATTGAAACATAAGCCATTAAATGATGAGCAAAAGAAACCGGCTGCGCGCGCTGCAAATGTGTGTAGCCTGGAAAAATGGTTTCAACATGCTGATCTGCTTTTGTAAGCAATACATCTTCTAGATTTTCAATCAGACCTACAATTTGCTGAACATGCTTTTTTAAATATAAGTGCATATCTGTAGCAACTTGATCATTACGGCTTCGACCCGTATGAAGCTTCCCTCCAACCGGACCAATTTCATCAATTAATAACTTTTCTAAATTCAAATGAATATCTTCATATTGAGCAGAAAATGTTAATTCTTTCTTCTTAGCTTTTTCAAGAAGTGTTTGAAGGCCTTTTTTAATTTGTGACGCTTCATCTCCAGAAAGAATACTGCATTTCTCAAGCATTGTTACATGTGCTAAACTGCCTTCAATATCTTCTTCTACAAGATGCTGATCAAATGAAATCGACGCACCGAACTCGTCAATCCATTGTTCAGGGCGTTTCGTAAAACGCCCTCCCCAAAGTTTGGTCATACCGTTGTCACCTTCTTTTGATTTACCATGCTGCTCACTTGTGTTGGAAGTCCCCATAATGAGATGAAACCAACTGCTGCATTGTGATCAAATTCATCTTCTTTTGTATATGTTGCAAGTTTTTCATTGTATAAAGAATTAGGAGATTTACGTCCCTCTACGATAGCATGCCCTTTAAATAGTTTTACTCTCACTGTTCCGTTCACATATTGCTGCGTATCTTTCAAGAATGCAAGCAGTGAATTTGTTAATGGAGAGAACCATAAACCTTCATAGATAACTTCTGTTAATTTTTTCTCAATCACTGGTTTGAAGTGCGCTACTTCTTTCACTAATGTTAAATCTTCAAGCTCTTTGTGTGCTTTAATTAATGTCATAGCAGCTGGACACTCATATACTTCACGTGATTTAATTCCCACAAGACGGTTTTCTACATGATCAATACGTCCGACTCCGTGCTTACCTGCAATTTCATTCAATTCTAGAATTAACTGAGCTAGCGTGTAAGATTGACCGTTTAATGATACTGGAACACCTTCAACGAATTCAATTTCTACTACATCCGCTGTGTCCGGAGTGTTTTCAAGAGAAGCCGTTAGGTCATATGCTTCTTCAGGTGGAGCTGCCCAAGGATCTTCAAGAACGCCACACTCGTTACTTCTTCCCCACAAGTTTTGGTCAATTGAAAATGGGCTGTCTAAGTTAATTGGAATTGGAATATTCTTTTCTTTTGCATACTCGATTTCTTCTTCACGAGACCATTTCCAGTCACGAACAGGAGCTAAAACTTCTAAGTGTGGATTTAATGCTTTAATTGATACTTCGAAACGCACTTGGTCATTTCCTTTTCCCGTACATCCATGTGCGACAGCTACTGCATTTTCTTGTTCTGCTACTTCTACAAGCTTTTTAGCGATTAGCGGTCTAGATAGTGCAGATACTAATGGATATTTTCCTTCATATAATGTGTGTGCTTGAAGTGCTGCTAACGCAAATGTATTGGCATATTCTTCTTTTGCATCAATCACATATGATGATACCGCTCCAACTGTTAAGGCTTTTTCTTTAACGAATTTCAAATCTTTTCCTTCGCCTACATCTAAACAGCAAGCTACCACATCGTACCCTTTTTCCTGTAACCATTTAATTGCAACTGATGTATCTAAACCTCCGGAATATGCTAAAACAACTTTTGGATTACTCATTATCTATTCCTCCTACAAATTATATATATATTAATACAACCGTTTTAATTTTTATTCATTTAATCTACTATTACTTTAACAACTTTTTAATCTATTTTCAATAGTTATTCAAAAAAAAGTATATAAATTCACATTTATTTTAATTTAACAGGGTAAAATCTCTTAAAATACTGTAAAAATAAACATGAATGAATATTCCTTTCTTACATACTGTGTATATTTATATGCATAAACCAAGTATAAATGATTTATTTTTCACTTACAGTAGCTCTGGCTTTTGTCATTGTATAAAATGGAAGGGAAGAGGTGAAAAAATGGAGCGCTTTTTTACTTATGACAACAGACTCGGTATAAAAATTCCTGCTCTTGAAAGAGAATGGACATTCTATTCTGAAAAAGTTCAGCAGGATATTCTCCTAACATGGGAATCCATTCGGGGGCAGATTCCAGACAAAATTCAATCTTTAGAAACGAGTATTAATCAAAAACAAGCGGCGTTAGAAGATGAGACTAATTTTATCCGCTCCTGTGAATTAAATAGCGAGATAGGAGAGCTTGCTTCTATTATTAATGATTTGTGGATTTGGTATCGAACAAATGAGGAAATATCAAAAAAAGTTCACGGATAGACAAAAAAAACGAGTCTCATGAAAAATTAATGAGACTCGTTTTTCTTATCCAGCAAATAGCGGTATTGATAAAAGCGCTTTGCATAATCTGTCACTTGCTTGGCCATTCGGTAATTCATACCTCCGCCAACCATCATACTCACCACTGGCAAACGATTGTAAACTTTTCTTTTTGCAGCCAATATAGCTAGCGTTTTCCCGATTTGCACAACGATTTTTTGCAGCCACGTTTTATCTACAATTTGATCAACACCTTCATAAAAATACGGGTCAAATTCTTGGCTTAACTCACTCTTTAATTGATGCCACCCCTCAGCCTGAAGGTGTCTAGGTAAGGTTGCTGCATGGAACACTTTTAGCGTTAGCATAAGCTCTGAAGGAGTCTGGATATGATAACCGTAGCTCATTGCTGCCTGTTGCACCGCTTGAATATTCATGCATAAAACAGCAGGTATATCAATACCGACTAGCAGCGATTGTCCGGTTCCTGAAAGTGCTCCTTGACTCAGCGCATACAACCGAAGCTTGGCCATTTGCTGTTCGCATATATAAGAAAGCTGATCTACTTGAAGGGAATTCATTTCTGACAGATCTGTGATATCCTCTTTGAATACACGAGCAGTTTCAATAATTCGTTTTGTCGCTTGAGTTTGCATTTCCGTACCTTGAATTAATGCAGTTAACTGAAAGAGTCCCTCATCAATTTTATGTAAATAGGTCTCGCGAACAGAAGTTGGAATTAAGTTAAGCCCTTTTTCTAACCACTCTTCGTACAATAACTCCATCTCAGTTGCTTCTACACTCTGTAAGCTCTCTTCCCATTTATAGATTTCTTCTAAAAGCTGTTCTTCGCGATTCGTTAGTATCATCATGTCACCCTTTCAAGAAATAAGTAGTTTTATTTTTATTATAACAAATAATGCATCCTTTACATTTTGCTTCCTATATTATTTCTTTCTTCTATACGTTGTAAACCTTCTTTCAAACGTCAGCTACTTACGCTATATAAAAAAGCTGATTTCCAAACAAGGAAATCAGCTTTTCGTTAGTTTGCCTGACAATTTATGAGAATTCATGCATTGAAGAGGCACTTTATGAACTTAAATATTCGCTAAACGAGTAACGTCACGTGCAATCATAACTTCTTCATCTGTAGGAATAACCATAACTTTAACTGGAGAATGAGGGTAGCTAATAAATGCTTCTTCTCCTTGTACACTATTTAAAGCTGGATCCCAATAAACGCCCATGAACTCTAAACCGCGCAGAACGCGAGCACGTACAACATCACTGTTTTCTCCAATACCTGCTGTGAAGATGATTGCATCTACACCAGACATACGAGCAGCATAAGAACCGATATATTTATGAATACGGCTAGCAAATACTTCAAGTGCTGTTTCAGCGCGTTCATTGCCTTCAGCGCTTGCTTTGATTAGATCGCGTAGGTCACTAGAAATACCAGATACACCTAAAAGACCACTTTCTTTATTTAATACATTTAATACTTCGTCAGCAGTTTTTCCTGTTTTCTCCATAATAAATGGAATTAATGCAGGGTCAATGTTACCTGAACGAGTTCCCATTGCTACACCAGCTAATGGTGTGAAGCCCATTGATGTATCAATTGACTTGCCGCCTTCAATTGCAGCGATACTTGCACCGTTACCTAAGTGACAAGAAATTAAGCGCAATTGTTCGATCGGACGGCCAAGAAGCTCAGCTGCACGCTCAGAAACATATTTATGAGATGTGCCGTGGAAACCGTATTTACGAACGCCATACTTTTCATAGTACTCGTACGGTAAGCTGTACAAGAATGATTTTTCTGGCATTGTTTGATGGAATGCTGTATCGAAAACTGCTACAGCTGGAACATTTGGAAGAATATCTTGGAACGCTTTAATTCCCACAATGTTTGCTGGGTTGTGAAGCGGTGCTAAATCAGATAAAGCTTCAATTTCCGCTAGTGTTTCATCTGTGATTAAAACAGAATCAGCAAATTTCTCTCCGCCGTGTACTACACGGTGACCTACACCAGTGATTTCATCGTATGATTGAATGATGTTTTGAGAAAGTAACTTTTCAACTAAAATTTTAACTGCAACAGCATGGTCAGGGATTTCTATAATATCCGTTTGTTTTTCACCATTTACCGAGATCGTGAAAACAGCGTTATCTAAACCAATTCGTTCTACTAAACCTTTTGTTAATACCGTCTCACTTGGCATTTCAAATAATTGAAACTTAAGTGAAGAACTGCCGGCGTTGATTGCCATGATTTTTGACATAAAAAAACAGCTCCTTCTTTATTATACGTGCATCATAAACATAACGAACAGAACATAAAAGTGTAATCTCTACAATATTCTATGCATTTCGACACGATTTCTATCCTTATTCATTTAATCATTCACGACAATAGATTTCAAGAGCTATACATCATGAAAACGCTACCGAAAAATATTCATTATTTTCGAAAAAGACTTACTTTTTATTCACTCGGAACCATTGGTCCATTTGAGCCATAATATCACTCATTGCTTCCCGATTGCTGAACTTCGGCAAATTCACAAGCAGCGCGTTTTCAGGTGCTGTTACTCCTTCTCCCTGCTTTTGAAGAACCATAATACTTTTAGCAGCCTGCTCTTGTTTGAACATTGAAAGTGGCAGCTGAATAATCCCTTGCACGATTGCTTCCTCTTTTAAGAGCGGCTGTAATAAATGAGACTGTTCAGATTCAAACAAGTTATTTGGAATAAGAGCCACTACGTATCCTCCGTCTTTTACATGACGCAAGCTTTGTTCAATAAATAAGTGATGAGCATAAGTGTGACCTTCTTCAGCTCTTACCTTATACTCTTTTGCCCCTTCGTCGTTTGGATAATAACCAACCGGCAGGTCACAGACAACTAAATCCACAGGATCAATAAAAAGCGGCTGTAAGCTGTCTTGATTGAATAATTGAACGCCGTGCTTCTGTAAATTTGCATTTACATATGTTAATTGAAGTAATAAATCATCCACGTCTACACCGTATACGTGTTCAATTGACGCAGCGTGTGTGTTTAAAATGGTTGTTAATAAATTCCCTGCTCCTACTGCGGGATCTAAAAGCGTATATTTATCTTTTCCTGCCATGAACTTCCCAACTAGATAGCTGACAAATAGTCCTACAGCATCAGGCGTCATTTGGTGGTTAGGCTGAACTGCTTCTTTCATGCCTTTTAAAATAGCCAGCTGATACGCTTTTCGAATCGTTTCTTTTTCAAAATGATCAAGCGTGATTGAATCGTATTCTTTTTTTAAACGTTTTTTAGTTACCTCATCTAGCTCTTTTTGTAAAATAGTTCCTTGAAACAAATTTTCTCCCGTTTCAGCTACTGCTTCTAAATATACGCAGTTTAGTTCTTTTCTTAAAATAATAGCTGTTTGATCAATTACACCAAATAGCTTTTCCATACTAGCTAACTGACTCATATTCTGCCTCCTGTGTAATGAAATAATATCTATATAAATGAGTAAACGTCCTATTTGGAACATCATATTTTATCATAAAAACTTCTTAAAACACAAAGAAGGCGAAAAACATTGTTTTCCGCCTTCTGCCGAACGCCACTGACAATCTTACTTAGCTGCTTTAGCTGCTTCGATTGCTGCTTCGTAGTTCGGATGCTCAGTTACTTCTGGTAAGTACTCAACATACGTTACGTTGTCATTTGAGTCTACCACAAAGATTGAACGAGCTAATAAGCGTAATTCTTGAATAGCTACACCATATGCTTCTCCGAAAGATAAGTCGCGGTGGTCAGATAAAGTTTGAACATTATCAATGCCATTAGCACCACACCAGCGCTTTTGAGCAAACGGTAAATCTACGCTTACTGTTAATACTTTTACGTTATCTAATTTAGCTGCTTCTTCGTTGAAGCGGCGAGTTTGCGCATCACAAACTCCAGTATCAATAGAAGGAACTACACTGATTAGGCGAACAGAACCCTTTGTACTGTCAAGCGTTACTTCTGATAAATCATTTGCTAAAACAGTAAAGTTTGGAGCCTTGTCTCCAACCTTCACTTGATTTCCTAATAATGTTACATCGTTACCTTTAAATTTAGTCACGAATAATTCCTCCTTTAAATAAGTATGTACACTGTTCATATTAGCTTGTCTGTCTCTATATTGCAATTAAATGACATACAAAACATGGCACTCCAAGCTAGAAAACAAACCAAACAAAATAAGCTTTGCTTGCTTCTTTTACTATTCAAAGAAGCAAGCAAAGCTTTATTTTATACTTACAAATTAAAATCGTTTGCACTATCATGATGCTGATTTTGTTGATTATGATGATCCTGCTGATGATTGTTTCGTTTAAACATTTGTTGCAAGCGTTCAATTGCTTGAGGTGCTGTATCTAAAATCTTTTCATATAAATGTGTACTTTCGTTAAGGTGAAGCATTTTAATTCCGCTTCCACTCACAATTAAAAAGGCAATTGGCGTAATTGATACACCGCCACCGCTACCTCCGCCAAATGGATGACCTGATTCTTGCTGATGCTGTCCCGGAGAAGATGGTGCATGCCCTTCTACTCCAWATTCACTTCCGCCCGCTGCAAAACCAAACCCTACTTTTGAGACAGTTAAAATAACACTGCCATCAGGTGTTTCTACAGGATCACCAATGATTGTATTAACATCAATCATTTCCTTTAAATTTTCCATAGCTGTCGACATTAAACTTTTAATTGGATGTTCTGCCATTAAGATAACCTCCTTATGTTTTCACAGAGTGTGTCTTGTTCTTATTTGACGACTTCCATCTTTTGCGACGCTTTTTGGACGTATGCCGCCAGTATCTCAAGGTCCGTAAACCTACTAGAATAGCTTGACCAACTCGAAAAGAAATTATGCACTCAAATACCGTTTCTGACCAATGATGTTGAAATACAGGAGTAACGCTCATGACAGGCATATCTTTTAATTTCATATAACGGCTGATTATACCAACTATGCTCCCCTTTGCAGACCATACAGCCCCGGTAAGTACGCCTGTTAACGCAGCGTCACCTAAGCCGAAACGGCTGTGCCATCTAATATCACTTACCGTTACTTTCTGTAAGAAACGACGGAAAATTTTATGGAAACCGACTACCTGTTCAAGAAATTGCTTCGCATTTTCTAACATGCTTAGCCCGTCTTCTACAGAATAATCACTCCATGAATTCTCATCTTCTTTTCCTTGATCACCCATTCCTTTCTTCTTTTCAACAAGCAAACGCGGTGAATCTTTTCTTACTTTCACTACCGGAATTTCATATGTATAGCGAATAAGACCAAACCAAGCCCTGAGTCTCACTCTGTAATAATCGTTATCTCGGACATGGTGAAGATCTACAAACAGCGTAATTTTTGTCCATACAATAAGTACAATAACAATTAAAAGTGCTAGCAATATCCATAAAAGCCATAGCACATCCTTCACTCCTTCTTAGCTTCACATTATCTCCAAAACACAGAATATTAAACCTTATGGAAACAATAAAAAGAGGTTGAGATATAACGAAATGAACCCAATCTCAAGATGAACAAATGGGATACATGAGCTGAACCGCTTGTGACACCGCAGTTGATTGGAGGACAAGGCGAAGACTCCCGCGGAAAGCG